>CAKZVB010000263.1 GCA_937922015.1 uncultured Granulosicoccaceae bacterium | reverse complement strand
ATCTTTGTTTCCGGTGGTGGTCGATATGCGCTTAACGATGCTATGGAGATAAACGGCAGCGTTGAGCTAAATACAACATTCGATACTGACATCATACTGAAACTGGCTGCTCTCTATGAAGTATCACCGGGGTTTTCAGGTAGTCTGGGAGCCGACTTCGGCGATGGCTCAGCCATTTCACTGGGTGTTCGATTTTACTGGCGATAATCCCATTGGTGCCTTGTTCAGGCACCATCTGCACAAGCTGGATTCTTAACTATTAGAATGCGGCCAGATTCCCTGCCCCAAACCCCATTGGCAACCAGTCCGATTGACGTATACTGATTTTCTCGTAAAAGTCGGCAATTACCGCCAACAGCACGCCTCATGCACGACGGAGACTCATAATGCGTACCTACTGTCATATCGATCTCAGCGATCGGTCAGTCCGGAAACAAGAATTACACGGCGAAGAAATCATCAGCGCCGGTCGTCACCTGATAGCAAAAACTCTGGTTAATCTCGGCGTCGCCACTGTCGACCCGTTATCTGCAGACAACCCGCTTATATTCTCAGCCGGCCCGTTTGCCGGTAGTAATTTCTCGAACGCTAACCGCACCAGTGTCGGCTGTAAAAGCCCTTTAACCGGCGGCATAAAGGAATCAAATTCCGGCGGTACATTTGGCTTTGCTCTGGGACAGCTTGAACTGGCAGGCTTTACCCTCAACAACGTCTCCGATGAATGGGTGATCATTCACTTTACTAAAGCGGGTGACATCACGTTCGAATCAGCCGAACCTTACATGGGCATGGGAAATTTTGAAACCGCTGCAAAGCTGCACGAAAAATACGGCAAAAAATGCAGTATCGGCCTGTGCGGGCCCGTTGGCGAATACGAAGGCCTGCTTGCGGGTATCGCCTTTAGTGATGTGGACTTACGTCCATCACGCCTGAGCGCCCGTGGCGGCGTTGGTGCTGTCATGGGAAATAAAAAGGTCAAGGCGGTAATCGTTGATCTGCATAAAATGCCGCAATTCCACGAGCGCAAGAAACTCATGGGTGCCGTTCGCGAATACAACAAGATGCTCAAGGCAGAGCCCGCCATCGACAACTTCGCCAAAACCGGCACCGCCATGATGTCAGATGTCATCAATAAACTGGGCGGTATACCGGTGCGCAATTTCACCAGCGGCCGGGCCGCCGATATCAGCACAGAGACGTTCAAGTTAAGTGGCGACTATTTACGAGAACAGAATATAGAGCGCGGCGGCGAAACCACCCACGCCTGCATGCCGGGCTGCCTGATTCAATGCAGCAACGTCTACGCAGATGCCGACGGTAACGAGGTGGTTTCTCCTATCGAGTACGAAACCATCGGTTTACTGGGTACTAACTGTGGCATCACCGAACCGGATGATCTTGCCAACATCAACTGGCTGGCCAATGATCTGGGTGTAGATACGATCGAACTGGGCGGTACACTAGGGGTACTAATGGACGCCGGCGACGCCCGGTTCGGAGACGTGTCTTTTATGGAGAAGATAATCGATCAGGATCTTCGCCGCGGCACAGAACACGGCAAGCTAGTCGCTCAGGGTGCAGCCAGAGTGGGTGAGCACTACGGCATGAAACGCGTGCCGGTGATAAAGAAGCAAACCATCAGCGCCTACGACCCGCGTGTAATAGAAGTCACCGGCCTGACCATGATGATGACGGCACAGGGTGCAGACCACACAGCCGGCAATCTGCCAGCCTATGAAAGCGAAGGCAAAGATATTGAAGAACTGGTGCATGCAAGCCTGGACACACAAGTGCTTTGCGCTTCCAGCGACTCACTCGGGCTTTGCATTTTCGGACGTTCAGTAACCAATGAGAAAATCGACTTCATGGTCAATGCGCTTAACGACGCACACGGTACATCACTTACGCCGGATTTCTACACTACTCTGGGGGTTGACACCCTGAGACTTGAAAACGAGTTTAACAAGCTTGCCGGTTTTGATGACGAAGACGATGATCTGCCGGAATTTTTCTATTCAGAAGCATTGTCACCGACCAACAAACTGGCCCGATTTCATGGTGCAGAGGTAAAACGTTCGGCCGATGACTGGTGGAAGAAAAATACTCAGGTTCTGTAGCGTTTATCCGTCAACCAGTCACTTTTGTCTGGCCTTTGGCCTGAGGGTCAGACTTGTCGCTCGTCTCTGCCACGTGCATCGCAGATATTCTTATTAAAAACTTAAGCCAAAAAGAAGGCCTGGCAACTGCCATCACGGTAATGATAATCGCCATGATGCTATTGCCGCTAATGGATGTTATCGCCAAGCATCTGGGCAATTCCATGGCACCGGGCCAGGTGGCGTGGAGCCGATTTTTCTTTCAGGCGCTGCTGCTGGCGCCATTTGCATGGCGACTCAGATCTGTCACATCACTTAGTCAATGGCATCTGCATGCGCTGCGAGGTTTTTTGATTGCCGCCGCCACACTTTGTTTCTTCCTCTCTCTAAAACGCCTGCCACTCGCCGATGCGATTGCTATCTTTTTTGTTGAGCCATTGATACTCACGCTGCTTTCACCGATATTTCTGGGTGAAACGATAGGCTGGCGCAGACTCTCGGCGGTGGTAACAGGGTTTATCGGTGCATTGATTATTATTAAGCCCGGTGGCAATGTATTCGGGCTGTATTCAGTTTTACCGCTGTGTGCGGCCAGTTTTTTCGCCTTCTACCTGATCCTTACTCGCAAACTGGCGCAGCAAATCGACCCCGTTCTTATCCAGTTTTATACAGGCCTGTCAGCGGTAACAACACTGTCAATAGCACTACTCGCAGGCAGTATCTGGCAGGTAAGCTTCCTAAACCCGATCTGGCCCGATCAGGTGCAATGGGGCTTTATGGCAACACTGGGTGCAATCGGTTGCGTAGGGCATTTACTCGTTGTACATGCATTCAGAATACTTGATGCCGGCACACTGGCCCCCTTTCAATATTTTGAAATTATCGGTGCGGTGATATTCGGTTGGTACTTTTTCTCAGATATCCCGTCCAAGAGTACCTGGCTGGGAATAACGATTATTGTCGGTTCCGGAATCTATGTGTATTGGCGGGAACAAACCGTTCAGCAAACCGCAACTTAGTTGCTGCAACCCCCAACCCTGGAAATCAGTCAGCCAGCCCGCTAGCTGCCATAATAGGCCTGTTTAAAATGCACCCGGCAGGTTGACTCATATCGATCATTGCCACCAATTTCGATCTGTGCACCTTCGGTAACCGCATTGCCCTCGGCATCGCGACGCACTACCATGATTGCCTTGCGTCCGCAGTGACAGATTGCCTTTAGTTCTTTCAGGTTATCAGCCCACGCCAACAAATACTTGCTGCCCTCAAATGGCTCACCCTGGAAATCAGTGCGGATACCATAAGCCAGCACCGGGATATCAAGTTGATCGCAGACTTCACTGAGCTGAAACACCTGATCACGATTAAGAAATTGTGCTTCATCTATCAGCACACAACTTAATTTATTTACACTGTGTTCAGAATCGATTAACTGGTATAGATCATCTTTAGCATTAAAAATTGTCGCCTCGGTCTGTAAACCGATTCGGGAAGCCACAATGCCATTGCCATAACGATCATCAATAGCCGGTGCCAGCACCATTGTGTGCATACCACGTTCACGATAGTTGTAACTCGATTGCAACAGGGAAGTCGATTTACCCGCATTCATTGATGAATAATAGAAATATAGCTTTGCCATTGTGCCACTGAAAATGTTGTTTGCCGGAAGACTACCGTTGACGTCGCACAGTCGCAAGAAAAGATGGATGCAATCAGTGTCAACCGTATCGGACGCGGCCATCACCACCAGACAGCAGTGGATTGGCAAAACAGATAGAATATCCGTATTTCAGGGGACAAAATGGCAGGCCCACTCGACGGCGTCAGGATAATCGACCTGACAACAATGATCTCTGGTCCGCTTTGCACCATGATGCTCGCCGATCAGGGCGCGGATGTGATCAAGATAGAATCACCACAGGGCGATCACTCCAGAAAGGTTGCCACGCGTCGCGGCGGCTATTCGGCGTCCTTTTTAAACAACAACCGCAACAAACGATCCGTCGCGCTGGATCTCAAAAATCAACAGGGCACTGAGGTCTTGCTCAAACTGGTCGAGAACGCCGATGTTTTTATTCAAAACTTCAGACCTGGTGTGGCCGCCAGAATCGGCCTGGGTGAAGAAGTTTTAAGATCAGTCAATAAGGAGTTGATCACCGTATCAATCAGTGGCTTCGGCGCTACCGGGCCATACGCACAAAAACCGGTATTCGATCCTTTGATTCAGGCAGTATCCGGGCTGACAACAGTACAGGGCGGCTCTGACGAGCAACGGCCAAGGCTTGTGCGCACCATTGTGCCGGACAAGCTCACCGCAATTCAGACATCTCAGGCAATCACTGCAGCGCTGTTTGCCAAACTAAAAACAGGGACCGGACAACACATCAACATCTCCATGCTTGATACTGTCGTGTTCTTTCTGTGGAGCTCTGACATGGGCGGTCACACCTTCATCGGAGACGAACTTCAGCAAGAAACCGCGCAGTCTTACATCGATTTAGTCTACGAGACAAAAGACGGCTACATTAGTGTTGCCGTCGTCGCTGATAAAGACTGGAGAGGGTTATCAAAAGCCGTTGCAAGACCGGATTTTCTGGAAGATAAAAGATTTGTCACCGCTGCCTTGCGAGAGGAAAACAAAGACGCCAGAACACGGCTGACCCAGGAGGCCGTGCTGGTATTCAACAGCGCAGACATAATCCAGAGACTGGAGGCACAAGACGTACCGTGCGCACCGGTGCTGACCCGAGGTGAAATGATAAGACATGGCCAAATTGAGTCAAACCGGACTCTGCTTAACTGCGATCATCCCGCGGCGGGTCAACTGCGACAGGCACGCCAGCCCGCACAGTTTTCATTCAATACCATTGAACCGCCCAGGCCTGCACCAGCGCATGGTCAGCACACCACCGAAGTGCTGATCGAGGCGGGTTTTAGCAGGGAACAAGTAAGCTCGTTGTTGTCCAGTGGTGCCGCAATCTCAAAGCAGGGAAATAACACATGATTGACTTCTATTACTGGCCAACCCCCAATGGATGGAAAGTTTCAATCATGCTGGAAGAATTGGACCTTGCCTATCAAACTATCCCGGTGGAGATCGGCGCAGGTGATCAATTCAAAGCGGAATTTCTGGCGATCAGCCCCAACGCCAAAATGCCAGCGATTGTAGATCGCGAAGCGCAAACCAGTGTATTCGAGTCAGGTGCTATTCTCTACTATCTGGCCAACAAGACAGGACGACTCATGCCGTCCGACGACAAAGGCAGAGTCGACGCCCTGCAATGGCTGTTCTGGCAAACCGGCAACCAGGGCCCGATGGGTGGACAGCTAAGTCACTTTGTTAACTACGCTCCTGAAGGTCAGGACTATTCCCGCAATCGTTATCTTGGCGAGTACCAACGAAATCTGGCTGTGCTTGAACGACAACTCAGCGACAGAGAATATATTCTGGGCGAGCAGTACAGCATTGCAGACATCATTGCGTTTCCCTGGGTACTCATCGCCAGACCATTGACATCGTCACTTGAAGAATTTCCCAATGTCAGTGCCTGGCGCGGAAAAATAAAAGAGAGACCTGCCGTACGTCGAGGTGTTGATCTGTTAAAAGATCAACAGAATCGCGGCCGGCATAACGCACAAAACAATAAAACCCTGTTTAATCAAAGCGCCGATCATTTCAAAACCCGCCGCTAACAACCAGTGACTTTTCCATGCTAACAACCACATTGAGAATCAGAGTTGAGTGGGCCCATTGTGATCCCGCCAAAATTATTTTCAATCCAAATTATTACATCTGGATGGATCACTGTACTCACGGCCTGCTGAAAGTGGCAGGTCTGGACGTTGCAACGGCAATCGATGATCCACAATTTCGGGCCTGTCCGCTGGTCACCAGCAGCGCAGAGTTTCACGCACCAGCCATGCTTGGTGATCAGTTACTGTTAACCAGTAGTGTATCCAAATTCGGCAATACTTCATTTCATGTCGGTCACAGCTTCACCCACAACGACAACACTTTGTGTACAGGGCAGGAAGTACGGGTATGGGGAGGCACGGACAGCACCGGCAAACTCACCGCAGAGCCGGTACCGGATTGGATAAAACAAAGTTTAAGTAAAGATGCGGTACATGATATATCTGCATAACAACCTGCCTTTAACAAGCACGAGATCACTATGGCCGCTAAGTCCGGAAACACAACGCCCGAATTAACCGTCGGTGTCGCACTGATAAAGCTGCTTGAGCAGTATCAGGTTGATCACGTATTCGGGATCCCCGGGGTCCACACAATTGAACTGTACCGCGGCCTTGCCGCCAGTGCTATTCAACACCATACACCACGGCATGAGCAAGGCGCAGGGTTCATGGCTGACGGTTACGCCCGCGTCAGCGGTAAAGCCGGTGTTTGTTTTGTTATTACAGGGCCGGGTCTCACCAATATAGCCACGCCAATGGGTCAGGCCCTTGCCGATTCTATCCCGATGCTGGTGATATCAAGCGTTAACGATACTCTGAATACACCACACGCACGCGGCATGCTGCACGAAATGCCAAATCAACTGTCGCTTAGCAGTGAAGTAAGCCGATTCAGTCACACCATAAGCGATGCTGAAGAATTACCGGAGGCACTGGCAAGAGCATTCGGTCAATTTTCAAGTGGCAGGCCCGGGCCTGTCCATTTGCAACTGCCGGTGTCACTGCTTGGCAGCGCAGCAGACGAAAAGCTTACGCGCCAGATTAACCCACAGCTCATGGGGCCAGCCGCACAGCCCGCGGTTATGGAAATGGCGGCAGCTGTTTTAAATCGATCAAAACGCCCACTGATACTGGCAGGCGGCGGGACACGGCATGCAAGCAATGAACTACAACTACTGGCAACCACTCTTGATGCGCCGGTTCATCTGACGATAAATGCCCGCGGTATTCTGCCCTTCCAGCATGAGCTTGCAGTACCGGCTACCTGTACTCTGCCGTCAGTCCGACAGGCCGTACTGGAATCTGATGTCGTACTGGCTATGGGTACTGAACTGGCAGCGACTGATTACGATCAATATAAAAATAATGGCTTTCGTATCGAGGCTGAACTTATTCGCTGCGACATAGATACCGCCCAGTTAAACAATAACTTTATGGCAGATATTGGAGTTCCGGCGGACTGCAAAACAACAGCAAGCGCTTTGCAGCAGCAATTGACCGGCGGTGTAGATCGTCAGGGCGGCGCACGCACCACACAAATTATGAACGCCGCCCGCGCCGAGCTCACCACAGAGATGAAACGCCATATTCAGCTTCTGGAAGAGATTCGCGACAGACTTCCGGATTGCATTTTTGTCGGTGACTCAACGCAATTAATCTATAGTGGCAATATGATCTTCAACACGGCTAAACCACAGCAATGGTTTAATTCTTCCACTGGTTTTGGCACCCTGGGGTATGCGCTGCCGGCGGCCACAGGTGCAGCGATTGCGGCAGACAACAAACCGGTAGTCTGTCTGATCGGCGATGGTGGTTTACAGTTTGTACTGGGAGAGTTGGGCGCACTAAAAGATACCGGATTACCCGTTGCCATTGTTGTCTGGTGTAACAACGGATATCGCGAAATAAAAACTTCTATGGAAAATGCCAGCGTGTCAACTGTCGGGGTTGAATTCACGGTACCTGACTTTGTTGCGGTCGCCAACGCCTACGGCATAAAAGGGGTTGAGATAAACAGCACAGGCAAACTTTGCGAACAGATAGAAAGCTCATACGACTCTGGAGAATCTGTACTGATCGTGGTCAACGAAGATGAAATTATGCATTGAGTGTAAGTGCAGTAACTGCCACAACTATTGACCATAACCCCGTTAGTTCAGTCCGAACGCATTTCGTATTCGGGCGTAACAATCATCGCTGCGTTGAAAGTGCAGCGTCTGCATACCCATTGCCCGTGCAGTCTCAATATTGGGGAGGCTGTCATCGATAAAATATATCTCGGCAGGATCAAGGTTATAGCGATCCATCACTATCTTGAATATTGCTTCATCGGGCTTCAGTAGTTTTTCTTCAGCAGAGAACACCACACCATCAAACCATTTGAAATAATCACGCTGGCTCAGAAAATCAGCGTTCGCCGTCGGCATATTCGATAACACATACATTGGAATTTTCGCGGCCTTCATGGCAGACAGAATCTCAATACTTGGTGCCAGATCTACTATCGATTCTCGAACGACATCAAAACAGCGCAATGCCTGCTCGATAGTTAAACTGGATTCCTCGACTAACCGCCGGGCAACTACCGCTTCGGTGGTGACCCCCCGATCAAGATCCAGCCAGTCCGGGTGACCTAATAAACCAGAACGCAGATAGTCGGTCTGCTCTGGAGAATAACCGAACATTTCCAGAACAGTTTCAGGTTCCCACCTGACAACAACATTTCCAAGATCCCAAAGCGCGATCATCGCAGAACTCCAAAACAAGAATTATCGCATCGTCTGACAGTAATTGTGACAACCGTCGATAAAGTAATTGCCAATGAGAATCATTCGTATTATTATTATTGTTAAATTACTAAAGGAATGCTGCCATGAAAAAATTAATTAGTTGTCTGGCGCTTGCCGGCCTCTCCATTCTGCCGGGATACGCCAGTGCAGATGTCAACGTCTACACCTATAGACAGGCGTCACTCATAAAACCAGTCTTTGATGCGTTCACCGCTGAAACCGGGATCGATGTAAACACTATATTTGCAAAAAAAGGGCTGGTAGAGCGCCTGCGCCGCGAGGGTCGCAACAGTCCGGCTGACTTGCTGGTAACTACCGACAGCGGGCCACTGAATGAAGCGGTAACTGCAGGGCTTACGCAATCAGTTGAAAGTGATGTGCTCAACGCAGCCATTCAGCCCCAGTTCCGGGATCCTGCCGGCCACTGGTTCGGAGTTTCCAGCCGTGCACGCATTATCGTCGCATCGAAAGACCGCATCGCGCCCGGGCTGGTCACCAGCTACGAAGATCTGGCAAGTCCCGCGTTAAAGGGCAAAGTTTGCACACGCAGTGGCAAACACACTTACATGATCGCTTTGACAGCTTCAATTATTGCTCACTCAGGTGAGCAGGCGGCCGGCGACTGGCTGGCCGGAGTAAAGAATAATCTGGCGCGAAAACCACAGGGTAATGACCGTGCGCAGGTTAAGGCGATCAAGGAAGGTGAATGCGACGTTGCCGTTATCAACAGTTATTACATGGGACAGATGCTCGCAAACGAAGAACAAATAGAATGGGCCAACTCGGTTAATGTCATTTTTCCAAACCAGGGTGATCGTGGTACTCATATGAACATCAGTGGCGTATCACTTACCGCTGCCGCACCAAATAAAGAACAGGCAATAAAACTACTGGAATTTATGGCAGGCGAACAAGCGCAGGAAATTTACGCCGAGCAAAACTATGAATTTCCGGTTAATGCCAAAGTGCCTGTCTCTGATCTGGTGGCTTCATGGGGACAATTCACCGCCGATAAGCTGCCTCAGATAGAAATCGCCGCACACCGGGCTACCGCGGCAAGACTGGCGGATCAGGTGGGCTACGATCAATAATTTTAGTGCACCGAAACATTCAATCCAACTCACATTGTTTACTCTTGTGTCCACCTGCCCTTACACTGCTACCTGGCGTATCAACAGGTCAGGTGGATGGATAAGTACATAATCAGCAAGCAGGAAATCAGCGAATTACCAGGTACGGATAAAACGCATTTCCTGAACCCCAATGCCAAACGCGTCAACAAATCTCTGGGAGATTTGACCGGCCTGCAAAACATCGGCTTTCACATTATTGAAGTGGAGCCAGGCCATGAATCCACCGAGTTTCATAAACACCACTACGAAGAAGAATGCGTATATATCCTCGAGGGCGAAGCAGAATCGTTAATCGGGGATAACAGGTCCGCTGTGAAAGCCGGAGATTTTATTGGCTACCGGGCAGGTGGTGAAGCACATAAACTCACCAACACCGGCACAGCTACTTTAAAATGTATTGTTGTGGGGCAACGCCTGCCACACGACGTTGGCGAATATCCCGACAAGGGCAAACGTCTTTATCGCAATGCGGGTCAGCCGTGGAACATGGTTGACATAAGTGCGATTGAAGAGCCGGGCGGAGGCTCTAAATAACCCGTATATTGGAAGCAGGATTTCTATTCGTAACGGCACTCGCCAAACAGCATTCTTTGAACACACTCGCCAGACATAGCGACACAGACGTTGTCGCTTCATACTTCACCCAATAATGACCAGTGTAGCGATTCGATTATCGAACTCGAATCAGTCTATTATCACTTTAACACTCGGCTATTCCCGACTTCACCGTGCTCCATTAGTATAGTACTGCGCAAGTCATCCAGACGACCAAAGTGTAACAATGGCAAATATAGATCAGAGCGCTGCAACTGGCACGCGAATATTTAAATATATCGACGCATTGGCACAGATCTCCGAATCACCGGAAAATCTCACCCGGGTGTCGTTTTCTGCTGAACACAAGCGTGCAAACTCGCTTGTCGCGCAGTGGATGACAGCCGCCGGCATGAGTGTTCGAACCGATTCCATAGGCAACATCATTGGCCGCTACGAAGGTGAATCCGACGGACCTGCACTAATGATCGGCTCGCACCTGGATACTGTGCGCAATGGCGGTCGCTATGATGGCATGCTGGGGGTGGTGCTTCCGCTTGTTTGCATTGAACTACTGCACGAAAAAAAACAGCGCCTGCCCTATCCGGTGGAAATAGTCGGCTTTTGCGATGAAGAGGGAGTACGCTTTCCGTCAACGCTACTCGGGTCGAGAGCAATTGCCGGTACCATCGACGAGGCTGTGTTACAGGACCGGGATGCCAGTGGTATCACTATCGCCGAGGCGCTCAAAGGTTTCGGCTGTGATCCCACGGCTCTGGCTACCGCACGCCGTAAGGCAGAAGAACTACTTGGTTTTGTTGAAGTCCATATCGAACAGGGACCGGTACTGGAAAGAGAAGATCTTCCAGTGGGCCTGGTCACCGCTATTTCGGGTGCATCCCGTTACCGGGTGAAAGTGACGGGCAGTGCCGGTCACGCGGGCACAGTTCCCATGGGTCTGCGACAGGACGCACTGGTTGCAGCATCAGAGTGTATTGTTGATATAGAGCACATATGCACAAATATGGCTCATGTCGTAGGCACCGTCGGTATGATCACAGCGCTGCCCGGTGCAGGTAACGTGATCCCGGGCGATGTTGAATTCTCATTAGACCTTCGGTCCAGCCAGGACACCTATCGCGATAACGCAGAGGCCAGAATATTTGCGTCACTGGCAGAAATTTCAAAACGCAGACAAGTTACCATTCAACACGAGCGCACTTACCAGGCAGCCAGCACCAGCTGCGATAGCTGGCTCAGCGATCAGCTGGGTAGTGCTATTTCAAGTTCAGGCTACAGACTACATTCGCTGCCAAGCGGCGCAGGTCACGATGCCATGGCACTGGCAAAACTCACCCCTGTCGCAATGTTATTCGTTCGCTGTAAAAATGGTTTGAGCCATCATCCTGATGAAAGTATTACGCAGGAAGACGCTGCCGCTGCAGCGACGGTAATCATGAATTTACTCACCCGATTCGATACCAACGTCTAAACTGATTACCTATGGCAAAAACTGATCGAGTACTAATTGCAGTCGGAGGCAATGCGATTCACCCTACGCGGCGGCCCGGCACAGTAGAACAGCAGATTGAATTTGCAGTCAAAACCGGTAATGCCCTGCTGCCAATACTGGAAATGGACAACCAGCTAATCATTACTCATGGCAACGGCCCGGTGGTGGGCAAAATCCTGATGCGCCAGATTCTCTCCCGCGATACAGTTCCACCCATGAGTATGGATGTGTGCGTAGCACACAGTCAGGGTGGCATCGCCTACCTGCTGATGCAAAACCTTGAAAACGCGCTGCGCAGTGTCGGCAATCAACGACATGTAGTCTGCCTGCTGACACAAGTCGAAGTTGACCGCGATGATCCGGCGTTCAGCCATCCAACCAAACCAGTGGGTGCTTTCTACAGCGAATCGGACGCCCGTGATATCGAGAAAAAACTTGGCTGGACGATGCATGAAGATTCCGGGCGGGGCTGGCGCTATGTAGTGCCATCTCCGCGGCCAAAACACATTGTCGACATCTCACTGATAGAAACCATTGCGCAAAGTGGTGCGGTGGTAATTGCAGGCGGTGGTGGCGGTATTCCGGTTATCAGAAACGATGACGGCACTCGCCACGGGATCGAGGCAGTCATCGACAAAGATTTAAGCTCGGCGCTGATGGCAAATGTGCTTGGCATCGACACCCTGATGATCCTGACCGCAGTGGATAAAGTCTATATAAACTTCGGGCAAGCCAATCAGCGGGGACTGGATGCGGTATCACTGGATGAAATGGTGCAATTGCAAGCTGATGGCGAATTTGCCGAGGGCAGCATGGGACCGAAAATAGAGGCGGCAATCGGGTTTTTACAAAACGGTGGCAAACGTGCCGTCATTGCACACCTCGACGATGCCGTCGCTGCCCTGGCCGGCGACACCGGTACCCGGATTTCCCGATAATACTTGTCAAAAGCCCGACTGCGTAGAACCATTTCAGTTCTATCGACGGGCACTTCATATTATCATGGCAGTACCTATTTGCGGCCTGCGTGCCACGGTGCAAAATGCAAAACCTCTTTGAAGATCTAAACCCTCCGGTCAGACGCCTGATGGGCCCCGGCCCGGTCGAAGTTGACCCGCGAGTACTGAACGCGATGTCAATGCCGATGCTTGGTCAATTCGACCCGCACTTCACCGGCTACATGAATGAGATCATGTCTTTGTATCGCGGTATTTTTTGCACCGACAACCACTGGACAATGCTGATCGACGGCACAGCGCGAGCCGGTATTGAATCAGTGATGGTATCGGTGATAAACCCCGGCGATAAAATACTGGTTCCGGTATTCGGCCGCTTCGGTCATCTGCTTTCTGAAATCGCAACACGCTGCCATGCAGAAGTAATCACCATTGAAACCGAATGGGGCACAGTGTTCGACCCGCAACAAATTGAAGATGCGATCAAACAACATCGTCCCAAGGTAGTTGCCTGTGTACAGGGTGACACCTCTACCACCATGGCACAGCCTCTGGATGAGATCGGTAAAATCTGCCGCGCTCACGATGTATTAATCTGTGTCGATGCAACAGCCTCTATTACCGGCATGCCGCTACTCACAGACGACTGGCAGATTGACGCTGTGACGGCCGGATTGCAAAAGTGTTTATCCGGTCCGCCGGGAATCGCGCCAATCACCATTAATGAACGAATCGCCGAACTGGTACGTTCACGAAAACACATAGAACAGGGCATAAGACCAGACGACTATCAGGCCGCTGACGGTGAAATGATTCAATCAAACTATTTTGACCTCTCAATGATTATGGACTACTGGAGTGAGGCGCGGCTGAATCATCATACCGAAGCCACTTCCATGCTCTACGCCGCCCGCGAGTGCGCACGTATAGTATTAAAGGAGGGATGGCAAATTCGCTTTGACAGACATCTTCAAACCAGTGAAGCACTGGTCAGTGGACTACAGGCCATGGATCTGCAGGTGTTTGGTGATCAGCAAAATAAAATGCCCAACGTCACTGGCGTCTACATTCCGGATACTGTCGTTGGCGATACTGTTCGCGGCGAAATGCTAAACGATTTCGGCATCGAAATAGGGACTTCTTTTGGACCGCTACACGGTAAAATCTGGCGAATAGGCACCATGGGATTCGGTTGCCGTAAAGACAATGTGCTGGCGTGTCTCGCCGCACTCGAAATGACCCTGCGACGCCATGGTCATAACGCCAGCGCGGGTGCCGGTGTAGACGCAGCCCTGGCGGTTTACAACCGACCTGCAGCTACTTAGGGGTATAACAACAATGTCAGCAGCAGACTTACTGAACAACGGCCCGAAAGTCATAGGGGTAGGATTAAAAGGATTTGTCGACGACCTGACCGCACAGGCAGTTCAGGCAACCGCGGTGGACTGGCGACCACCCGCCAGCAAAGACATGAATGTACTGGCCAGCTGCGACGCGCTCAGCTGGGGAAGCCTGGCAGCTATGGTCGACAAAGCCAACCTGCAGGCCATTGAAAAGATGCACACCGCCAATCCGGTGTTGGTCGACGTGCGACTGGCCGGCGAAGTTATTGAAGGACTGGGTGAACATAAACTTCTACATGCCGGGCCGCCGGTGCAATGGCAACAGATGTGCGGACCTATGCAGGGTGCTATTTGTGGCGCTATCGTCCTGGAAGGCTGGGCAAAAGATCTGCTAGCAGCAGAAAAAATGGCCGCGGCTGGCAAAATAGATTTCGAACCCAATCATCATCACAATGCGGTGGGACCGATGACAGGTATCACCACACGATCAATGCCATTGATGGTAGTGGAAAATACCACCTTCGGTAATAAAAGCTATTGTGCGATAAACGAAGGACTTGGCAAAGTCATGCGTTTCGGCGGCAACGATGAATCTGTACTCGACAGATTGCGATGGCTTGAAACTACTCTGGGTCCGCTATTGGCTGATACGCTCTTAGCCTGCGATGGCGTGGGTCTTAAAAATATAATTGCCCGCGGTTTATCCATGGGCGATGAAATGCATCAGCGCAACGTCGCCTGCACCAGTTTGATCCTGAGGGAGTTGGCACCCACCATGGCACGGGTAACCGAACCCGATACCGCCTGCGAGGTACTGGAGTTTATCGCGGGCAATGATCAATTCTTCCTCAACATAGCAATGGCCATGGGCAAAGCCATCATGGATCCGGTCAAAGGTATTGGCGGCTCCTCAATTGTCACTGCCATGTCGCGCAATGGCACTGACTTTGGAATACGCGTCAGCGGTTGCGGCGACGAGTGGTTTACCGCCCCCGTAGAAATGCCACGGGGTCTTTATTTCCCCGGTTTCACGGAAAAAGATGCCAACCCTGATATGGGTGATTCAACCATCGTTGAAACCATCGGTCTGGGTGGATTCGCCATGGCAGCCTCTCCAGCGGTAGCAGGCTTTGTCGGTGCCGGCGGTGCTGCAGATGCTGTCACTTATACCAACCAGATGGCTGAGATCACCCACTCGAGAAATCCGGAGTGGACCATACCGGCGCTTGATTTTGCCGGTGTGCCATCGGGTATCGACATTCGCAAAGTGGTGAGTTCCGGTATCACACCGACGATCAATACCGGCATAGCGCATCGTCAGCCCGGTATCGGTCAGGTAGGCGCAGGTGTGGTTAACGCACCACTGGCCTGCTTTGAAAAAGCTTGTGTGGCATTGTCTGAAAGGTTGACATCACTGTGAGTGAAATTATTAATGAGATACGCAAAGGATTCTATCTGGATTCAGTTGCGCTGATGCGCCTGTCTGCTGAAATAACAGCCAGTGACGGTATCGAAGATGCCGTTCTAATGATAGGTACACCATCGAACATCCAGATCATGCGTGACGCCGGCGTGTTAAACAGTACCGGTGAAACGGCCGGACCAAATGACCTGGTCATCGCACTGCGTGCTGCCAGTAAAGCCAGTGGCAACCGGGCACTGGCGCTGGCCAACAAATCACTGGAAGGTGGTGCGCTTAAATCGAGTGCCACGACAGCCAGCGCCCGCACCCTGCGCGGTGAACTTACCACCCATACGGATGCCAACCTGGCGCTGATATCAACACCCGGAAGCTACGCTGCGCGTGAAGCTCGCAGCGCACTTGAGCACGGTCTGAACGTGATGATATTCAGCGACAACGTCAGTCTGGAACAGGAGGCATCTCTTAAAAGGCTGGCGCAACAAAAAGAGTTAATTGTGATGGGACCGGACTGTGGCACCGCGTATATCAACGGTGTGCCATTGGCTTTTGCAAACGCTCTTGCTCTGCCATCCAGCCACCCGGATCTGTCACAGGGTACAACAGCCGTTATCGCGGCGTCCGGCACCGGCTTGCAGGAATTTGCCGTGCTGTTTTCAATGCTAGGTGGTGTACTAAAACACGGAATTGGTGTTGGCGGTCGCGACCTCAGCGACGATATCGGTGGAATCTCAACACTTACCGCCATTGATCTGTTGGCAAAAGATAGCTCTGTCGATCAAATAGTTCTTATTTCAAAACCACCGGGCAATGCCACAGCAAAATTGGTGTTCGACAAACTCAGTCGTTGTGGTAAATCCGCAATCGCATGCGTATTTGGACAAAGCGAATCTGCATATCAGGAGCACATTCAATACGCCTCCACGCTCAGAGAAACCGCTGAACTGGCCAGTGGTAAATCACTACCCCGGCAAGACACTGATGCACTGGCCGATCAGCTGACCGGCAGTCTTAACAACACACGCAAAAACCTTACAGGGCTTTACACCGGTGGGACCTTATGCACAGAAACACAATTAATTCTGCAACGAATGGGACTCACCACTTCATCCAACGCACCGGTGCCAGGTTCAGCACATATCGACAAAGTTAATGCCTCCAGCCACCAGATAATTGATCTGGGCGCTGATGAATACACTGTGGGTCGCCCACACCCGATGATGGAACCACTTGTACGCATACCTATCCTTGAAGAAAACCTACACAATCCTGACACCGCAGTGATTCTTCTGGATTTGGTTCTGGGCTACGGCGCTCACAACAATCCTGTACAGGCTATTGCAGAGGCTGTACAAAAATACCACGCCACTAACGATCAAGGTCCGGTACTGATAGCCTCTGTGTGTGGTACCGAGTACGATCCCCAGAAACTGCACGAGCAACAGGACGCTCTACTAGAGTGCGGCATCACCGTCTGCAACTGCAACACAGCAGCGGCTGAGCTTGCCGCGGCCATTATCAATCGAATTGCGTAATTGCTGGTATCAAACATTACCGACTGTGGCCCGCTGGCTAAAACAGTAATCGAAGCAGCCAGAGGTGAGATAATCGCCCTGTTCAGTAGTTCCATCTATCTTTGCGCAAACGATGCCTTGTGCTGCCTGGGCACAAAAGCGATTCCAACCGGACCACTTAATATTCGAACCGAGTTGCAACATCTCAGTGAAATTAAGGTGGGTGACCGATGGACCTACGAACAACAGCAGCTGATTCTCTCAGACAGTTATCAATTTTCAACACTGAATACTCGGTATAGGAAACCATCCGATCCCCCTGAACTGATCCTTAACAAAGACAACGTTGTCGCGCTGAACTCGGTCACTACCGCACTGCAAGAAGTAATAGCAAGCTACAGAGCTAATAAAGACACAGCGCTGGACACAGTAACCTCCAACATTATTGACACCCGGCTGAGCGAGTATAAATCCATGCTCAGTCACTGGCTTTGGGCCTCAGGATCGCTACCCGCAGATTTAACCGGTCTAATTGGCTGTGGAGACGGACTGACACCAGCCGGGGATGACATTCTGGTGGGTATGCTGGTGGCTTTGCATATTTTAGGTGTGGAAAATTCGTTCAGTCAATTACGGACATGGGTGATGAAAGAAGCACCTGGAAAAACAAATTCAATCAGTCACGCCCATTTGATTGCAGCGTGTGACGGCATGGCGATAGACCATGTACATACGCTTTTGAACTTAAGCACATACTTCGTAATGACTAATAGTAGTAACAACGCAGTTACGATCAAAAACATCTCAAATGCTGCGGCAACATTATGCCACCATGGGGAAAGCTCGGGGTTTTACACCTTGCTTGGTGTGCATATAACATTGCAGCACCTGGTAAAACTAAATACCTTTAACAGACACTAGTATTTTTGTAGTTGTGGATCTGCAATGCCTGCATCTGCAAAACCCTGTGCCCTGAGTAAACAGGCGTCACATTGGCGACAGGGTTCGCCGCTATCCGCCGGATCATAACAACTCGTGGTTACCCCATAGTCGACTCCAAGCGCAATTCCGGTTTTTATTATCTCGGCCTTTGTCATATCGATCAACGGTGTTTGAATGCTTATGGACTTTTGCGATTCCGTTCCTATCACGGTGGCCAAATTAGCCATACTCTCAAACGACTGAATAAACTCGGGTCTGCAATCCGGATAACCTGAATAGTCGACGGCATTAACACCAATAAAAATATCATGGCACTGCAGAACTTCAGCCCAGGCCAGCGCATAGGACAGGAAAATGGTGTTTCTTGCGGGAACATAGGTTATTGGTACACCTTCCGGTATCTTTCCGTCCAGGTGTTTCGGTACTTCAATATCATCCGTCAATGCCGATCCACCAAATACTCTCAGATCAATATCAACGATGACGTGACGGGAAATTCCGTGCAATTTGGCAACGGCGCCGGCGGCTGAAATTTCTGCCTCGTGCCGCTGTCCGTATCGAAAAGACAGGGCATATATTTCATATCCTTTTTTTCGGGCGATAGCAGCAACCGTCGTTGAATCAAGACCACCACTGAGCAGCACCACCGCTTTCTTTTGCATAGTTAAAAACCATCTAAAACCGATATTGTACTACGCAATGCTAGAAGATAACCTGTACCAGCGACAATGCCAGACAGGCAGCCAGAATCTGATATTTCAGGTGGACAAAAGATCTGATGTGACGTTCGTTGTTGGTCATATTTGTAGTCCGGTATTATTAATCGACTGGATAATAATAGTTCCGAACTGCAATTAAATGATGACGAATAGTGATTCCAGAAAAATGAATTCTGACCAATTATGGCATCACTGTTTTCAGCGGTCTCTAACCCTACACCGAAGTTAGAAAACCTTGTTGGAGCCAAATACTAAAACACAGGTGTTACATACTTCGATGCGATGGTGAGGGCGCACAATAGCGCCGCACACCACGATATTTCTACACCATTCGATATGTTTGCACACACCGGAAAGCATGGTGCTACTCGACCGTAACACTCTTTGCAAGGTTACGGGGCTGATCCACATCGGTACCACGCATCACTGCCACATGGTAGGACAACAGCTGCAATGGAACCGTCAGCAACAGCGGTGCTACCGCTTCAGGACATCCAGGTATCTTAACCAGAGTCAACCCGTCGACCGGCGCTATGTCTGTATCTTCCTCTGTGATTACAAACAGCTGACCACCACGGGTACGAACCTCTTCAAGATTGGATTTGAGCTTCTCCAGCAAGTTGTCGTTTGGCGCAATCGCTACCACCGGAACCTCGTTATCAACCAGTGCCAAAGGACCATGCTTTAACTCTCCTGCCGGATAACCTTCTGCATGTATGTATGAAATCTCTTTCAGTTTCAGGGCGCCCTCAAGCGCAATCGGGTACATAGGCCCGCGACCCAGAAAAATTGCATGATCTTTTTCAACAAATTCTTCAGCCAGATGTTCTATCGTGCGATCAAGTCCCAGCAATCGCTCCATGGTGATCGGGCTTTCATACAATGCTCTGATAATATCAGCACGTTGCTGTTCTGTTTGTGTCTCTTTTGCTTTGCCTAACGTCAGCGCGACTAGCTGCAACGCAACCAGCTGAGTTGTAAATGCCTTGGTAGATGCCACACCTATTTCAGGCCCGGCCTTGGTTAACAATGTAGCATCAGCTTCACGAGTTAGTGTGCTTTCAGGCACATTACATATAGCCAGCGTTCCAAGGTACTCACCTGAATTCTTAACTTCATCAAGAGCCGCAAGCGAGTCAGCGGTTTCACCTGACTGTGACAAGGTGATGTACAAGGTATTTTTAGGCACCGCAACGTGACGATAGCGATACTCACTGGCAATCTCTACCGTGCACGGGGTTTTTGTATATTCTTCAAACCAGTACTTAGAAGTAAGACCCGCATGATAGCTGGTACCACAGGCGACAATATGGATCGCCTCTACGCGGCGCAGCAAAGTTGGATCGAGATCACCGAAACCATTTAGCAGCAACTGACTATCTGTAATACGATCCTGCAGGGTTGCTCGAACCGCATTAGGCTGCTCATAGATTTCCTTGAGCATAAAATGCTTGTAAGGACCCTTATCTACAGAGCCCAGCGACAACGTTGATGTTTTAATCGGCCGTTTTACTTCACTACCTGATTCATCAAAAATCGAAAGCTTACCTTCGCAGATATCGACCAGATCACCGTCTTCAAGGTAAATAAACTCTTGTGTCACCGGTATCAGTGCAGCAGTATCCGAGGCCAGAAAAAATTCACCAACACCTAGTCCAACCAATAACGGGCTGCCTTTGCGGACCGCAACCATCCGGTCCGGTACTTCGGTATTTAGAATAGCGATTGCGTACGCACCATCCAGCAGGGCGACGGTGTTCTTCACCCCTTCCAGATAATCACCGCTACCTTTAACTTCGCGATGTAACAAATGAACGATTACTTCAGTGTCGGTTTGAGAAAGAAACTCATACCCACCGGCCTGAAGTTCGCTACGAAGAGCTTCATGGTTTTCTATAATACCGTTATGAACTACAGAAAATTGTTCTGACGAATTATGCGGATGGGCATTAGCTTCAGAAGGTGCACCATGGGTAGCCCATCGGGTGTGGGCAATGCCAATGCCACTGTCCATTGGTGCTTTCTCTAACTTTTCACCTAAAACAGCTACTTTACCCAGTGCCCGGGTGCGATGAATTTTATAGTCCTTATCCAGTACCGCTATACCTGCTGAATCATAGCCGCGGTACTCCATTCGATGGAGGCCTTCCAGCAGTATTGGAGTTACATTACGCTGTGCGTATGCTGCAATAATTCCACACATTTCTATTTTTCCGATTTTTGTTTTTTAACAGGGCGAGGCCAATTGTCTACTGTTTTAACAGCAGCTCTGGTAAAGGCCAGTTGATTGGCATCGACTGCTTTGGTAATTGTAGATCCTGCACCAACGACTGCATTCTCACCGATAACTACAGGTGCTACTAATTGAGTACAGGATCCGATAAAAACACCATCTTCAATGACAGTCTGGTGTTTATTAGCTCCATCATAATTACAAGTAATGGTACCAGCGCCGATATTCACTCCGGCACCTACGGTACTGTCACCAACATAAGACAAATGATTGACCTTACTGCCTTTGGCAATTGTTGATTTTTTTATTTCAACGAAATTACCGATATGTGCGTCCTCTGCCAACTCAGCGCCGGGACGCAGCCGTGCAAAAGGACCAATCGTGCAGTTTTCCCCGACAATGCTGTCTTCGATAACTGTGTTGGCTTTGATCACTGTCCCCGCCTCGATAGTGGCGTTACTGATCAGGCAATTGGATCCAATGGTTACATTTTCTGCGATGTTTACCACACCCTCGAAAATGCAATTTACATCGATAATAGAGTCTTGTCCGACCGTCAGCTTACCGCGAATATCTATCCGGTTCGGATCGCGCAGCGTAACTCCTGCAGTCATCAGATCATCAGCCTGATTTCGCTGATAGATGCGCTCCAACTCAGCCAGCTGCAAGCGACTATTTACTCCGGCAGTTTCCCACTCATAGTCGGGATTGTGCGTGGTGACGGTCATGCCCTGGCCAACCGCAAGTTCGAATATATCTGTCAGATAGTATTCCTGCTGGACATTGTTGTTATCAATTTTGCCCAGTAACTCACCAAGCACCGACGCCTTAGCGGCCAAAATACCGGTATTTACTTCATTGATTTTAAGCTGTTCACCCGTGGCGTCTTTTTGTTCAACAATGCCCAATACCTTGCCACCGGTATCGCGCACTATACGGCCATAACCGTGTGGTTCGTCCATCACCACTGTCAGCAGTGCCAGATTACTGGCCGACACATCGTCTACAAGCTTCCCGAGGGTTTCAGGTTTAGTTAACGGAACATCGCCATAGGCAACCAGAACGGTATCGTCTGCGTCCAGCATTGGCATTGCCTGTTGTACGGCGTGTCCGGTACCAAGCTGTTCCGTTTGCTCTACATAGTCGACCTGGCGACTAACCGTGGCACGCACCTGATCAGCCCCGTGACCGATCACCAGCACTGTGCCGCTGGCACCCAGGCTTGCAGCGGCATCAATTACGTGCTCAACCATCGGTTTATGAGCGACTCGGTGCAGTACCTTGGGCATCGCTGATTTCATGCGAGTACCTTTACCGGCAGCGAGAATGACTACTTTGAGCGACATAAATCTTGCCTATCCTGTCGAAGTCTTAGGTTAATATTGAAAAGATAACGGCCTATCGGCAGTGTGCTGTAGTTGTGCGGCTCTTAAGGCGTGTCAAAATCCACAAATTGGCGAGAAATCCAACAAATCACCATGCATTTTAGGAGCCATGGTTTTTGATCCTACTACTAAAAAGTCCTCTGAATCGTAACAGTTTGGCTGAATCAGCCTGCCGCCACAGCATTCCCACTAACCCCTGACCAGAGGTTCCCGGCGATCGCAGACATCTGGATTATGGCGTTTCCTCCACATATTAATGAGCAGTCACTCCAAGCATGCTAGTTGCATCTGATTCAACTAACTCGCAATGGAAGACCCGTATGGGAATATCAGCCTACCGAATGCGCCTGAAATTACGCGCAGTCAAGCGAGATCACCCGCTTATCGGGGTGATTCAATTGACACTGAATCTAGCCATCAACGCGGCTCTATTAGTATCTCTGACAGGGGTGACTTTCTATCTGCTGCAAAACATCGCAGCCTTTTGACCAGAAAAGTGATTAATTGGAACCATCAATCAGAGGAGCATCTGACGTAGCGATCAGTGCTTGCTGGTTAGCCAGGAAGGGAATACAACAAATCTGCGCCGATGGCCGGCGCAGTAACACATTTACTTAACGCCGCGCATCTTCTTCAGCACCATTAATCTTGCAGAGGCCTCTGCGAGTTCAGCTGCAGCTGCAGCATAGTCTGCAGTACCGGTTGTCTCTTTCAACAACTCTTCGGCACGTTCTTTTGCCTGTGTTGCTTCTGCTTCATCAAGATCGTCCGCGCGGATAGCAGTATCTGCCAGAACAGTCACAATATGTGGTTGTGCTTCCATCATGCCGCCGGACACATAGAAGTGCTGTTCTTCGCCCTCTGTGATCAGGGTGATTTCTCCGGGTTTGATCCCTGAGATAAACGGCGCGTGACCCGGTGCGATACCGACGTCACCCATTTCTGCGGAAACCACCAGCATCTGCGCTTCGCCGGAGAAGATTTCCTCCTCCGCGCTAACGATATCAACCTGCATGGTATTAGCCATTGGCCTTACCTCTGTTCTTTACTGTAGCCAATTAAGAAATTGTCTTGGCTTTTTCGACAGCTTCTTCGATGCTGCCGACCATGTAAAACGCCTGTTCCGGCATGTGATCGTACTCACCTTCAACGATACCGCGGAAGCCAGCAATAGTGTCTTTCAGTGATACGTACTTACCAGGAGAACCGGTAAAGATCTCTGCAACAAAGAATGGCTGTGACAGAAACTGCTGCACTTTACGAGCACGGGCAACCACCAGTTTGTCTTCCTCTGAGAGTTCGTCCATACCCAGAATTGCAATAATATCTTTCAACTCTTTATAACGCTGCAATGTGTTCTGGACATCACGAGCGGTATCGTAGTGCTCTGCACCAACCACCAGCGGGTCCAACTGGCGAGAGGTAGAATCGAGCGGATCAACGGCCGGATAAATACCCAGTTCTGCAATGTTTCTTGAAAGTACAACAGTCGCATCAAGGTGAGCAAACGTGGTTGCAGGAGACGGATCGGTCAAATCATCCGCAGGTACATATACCGCCTGAATCGACGTAATTGAACCTGTTTTAGTCGATGTAATCCGCTCTTGCAGAACACCCATCTCTTCAGCCAGTGTCGGCTGGTATCCCACCGCTGAAGGCATACGACCCAACAGTGCTGATACTTCGGTTCCGGCTAGTGTGTAGCGATAAATATTATCAATAAACATAAGCACGTCGCGACCTTCGTCACGGAAGAATTCTGCCATGGTCAGACCAGTCAGCGCCACGCGCAGTCTGTTTCCCGGAGGCTCATTCATCTGACCGTACACCAGAGATACTTTATCGAGTACGTTTGATTCTTTCATTTCGTGGTAGAAATCATTGCCCTCACGAGTACGCTCTCCCACACCTGCAAACACTGAATAGCCGGAGTGCTCAGTCGCAATATTACGAATTAGCTCCATCATGTTTACGGTTTTACCAACACCTGCACCACCAAATAATCCAACCTTACCACCCTTGGCAAACGGGCAAAGCAGATCGATTACCTTAATACCGGTTTCAAGCAGTTCGGTAGAACCGGCTTGTTCGGCATAACTGGGTGCCTGACGGTGAATTGCTGATCGTTCTTCAGTAGCTATCGGACCCGCTTCATCGATAGGGTTACCCAGAACATCCATGATGCGACCCAGCGTCGCTTCACCAACCGGCACAGAGATAGGCGCGCCTGAATTGCTGACATCAGTGCCGCGACGCAGTCCCTCGGAAGATCCCATTGCAATGGTTCGTACAACACCATCGCCCAGCTGACCTTGTACTTCTAGTGTGGTATCCGTCCCTTCGATCTTGAGTGCATCATAGATCTTGGGCACTGCATCACGTGGAAATTCCACGTCTACTACCGCGCCGATTACTTCGACAATTGAACCAGAACTCATGTGTGTTCCCCGATGATATTAATCTTTTAAACCGCTGCCGCGCCGCCGATAATCTCGGATATTTCCTGAGTAATCGCAGCCTGACGTGCTTTGTTATAGACAAGTTGCAAATCATTGATGATATCGCCGGCATTATCCGTCGCACTTTTCATCGCAACCATTCGTGCTGCCATTTCGCAGGCACCGTTCTCAACCACCGCCTGATACACCAGCGATTCAATGTAGCGTTTCATAAGCTGATCCAGAACTGTCTTGGAATCAGGCTCATATATATAGTCCCAGTGGTGCTTTAGACGATCATCAGAATCCGCTTCAACAGGGATCAGCTGATCAACACTCGGGCTTTGAGTCATGGTATTTACAAATTCGTTTTGAGCGATATACAGGCGATCAATACGGCCTTCATCATAAGCATCCAGCATGACTTTAACCGTACCAATAAGATCACCAAGCTTAGGTGCATCACCAAGGCCAGCCTTATCGGCAACGATATTACTACCCAGTCGCTTAAAGAAGCTCTGTGCTTTTTTGCCGATAGTGCAAACATCAATTTCAACACCCTGCTCCGAGTACTCTCGCATCATTGCGACAGCGCCCTTAAAACAGTTAATGTTCAAACCACCGCAAAGACCGCGATCTGTAGATACCACTATAAAACCTACCCGTTGAACGTTTTCGCGATCAAGCAGATAGGGATGTTTGTATTCAACATTACCCGCAGCCAGGTGGCCGACTACACTACGCATTTTACGAGCATAGGGTCGAGTTGCAGCCATGCGGTCCTGCGCTTTGCGCATTTTGCTTGCTGCAACCATTTCCATGGCCTTAGTGATCTTCTGCGTGTTCTTGATGCTTCCGATCTTGGTACGTATTTCTTTGGCGCCTGCCATATCAGTCCCGCCTAATCTCTAAGGGGTTATCTATTAACACAGGTTAGTAGACACCATTGGCGACGAAGTCATCGATGGCGGCTTTCATACCGGCTTCGATATCGTCGTTGTAGTCACCCTTCTCATTGATTGTGTCAAGAATCGCTGAGTGACTTGAACGAATGTGTGCGTGCAGGCCCTCTTCAAAAGGAACCACCTTAGTCACGTCCAGGTTATCGAGATAACCTTCGTTCGCGGCGTAAAGTGAAATAGCCATCTCACCAACGTTAAGAGGCGAATACTGCTTCTGCTTCATTAATTCAGTAACTCGCTGACCACGTTCTAACTGCTTACGAGTCGCTTCATCAAGATCTGATGCGAACTGAGCAAATGCCGCCAGTTCCCGATACTGTGCAAGTGCCAGTCGAATACCGCCACCTAGTTTCTTAATGATTTTGGTCTGTGCCGCACCACCAACTCGAGACACTGATAGACCGGCGTTAATCGCAGGACGGATACCAGCGTTGAACAGATCACTTTCAAGGAAGATCTGACCATCGGTAATTGAAATTACGTTAGTTGGTACGAACGCGGATACGTCACCGGCCTGTGTTTCAATAATCGGCAGCGCCGTTAATGAGCCGGTCTTGCCTTTCACACGACCATTGGTCTCTTTTTCCACGTACTCTTCAGAAACACGAGCCGCACGCTCAAGGAGTCTGGAGTGGAGATAGAAAACATCACCAGGGTATGCTTCGCGACCGGGAGGACGACGCAGTAACAACGATACCTGTCTATAGCCCCATGCCTGTTTGGTCAGATCGTCATAAACGATCAACGCATCTTCACCGACATCGCGGAAGTATTCACCCATAGAGCAACCAGAGTAAGGTGCGATAAAGTTCATCGCTGCAGACTCTGATGCGCCGGCTGCCACAATAATCGTATTTGATAACGCACCGTGTTCTTCAAGCTTCGTTACAACGTTAGCGATAGTTGATTGCTTCTGACCAATCGCTACGTAAATACACTTAACACCGGTGTCTTTCTGGTTAATGATGGTGTCAATAGCAACCGCGGTTTTACCGGTCTGTCTGTCACCGATAATCAATTCTCGTTGTCCGCGACCAATCGGTACCATGGAGTCAATTGATTTCAAACCGGTTTGTACCGGCTGATCTACCGACTTACGCCAAATTACACCCGGTGCTACCTTTTCGATCGGTGATGTCTGATCAGTGGCGATAGGACCTTTGCCGTCGATCGGCTCACCCAGTGCGTTAACAACGCGTCCAAGCAACGCTTCACCGACTGGTACTTCAAGAATTCGACCGGTACAACGTACCTTGTCGCCTTCTTTGATGTGACCGTATGCACCAAGAATTACCGCGCCAACTGAATCGCGTTCAAGGTTCATCGCCAGCGCGTAAGTGTTACCGGGCAATTCGATCATTTCACCTGACATTGCATCTGTCAGGCCATGGATTTTTGCGATACCGTCCGACAAGCTGACGATAGTACCTTCGGTGCGTGCCTCTGAAGAGGCCTCGAAGTTACCTATCCGCTCTTTGATCAGCTCGCTGATTTCAGATGGGTTGAGTTGCATTGATGTCGTCCTCTAAATGTATTCTGTCACCTGTCGCTGCGTTTTCCGCTAAGCGCTCAGGTTGCCGCCAAGCTGTGCCAGCTTGCCTTTAACTGATCCGTCGATCACAACATCACCAGCCCGAATGATAGCGCCGGCTATCAATGACTCATCAATGGTGTTGACGATGTTTACTTTCTTGTTGAATTTACGCTGTAGTGATTCACTAAGTTTGGCGCGATAATTATCGTCAAGTGCGATAGCAGAAATAACTTCCGCTTCCAGCGTGCCCTCGTCCTGGGCGCGATAATCATCATAGAGACTGGATATAGAACTCATCGAACCCAGTCTGCCGTTTTCAGCAAGAAGCCTTATCATGTTAACGGCTTCACCATCCAGCTTATCGCCGGCAATTTTTTCGATCAGTGAAGCTCTCGCTGTGGCGGTGCTGTTTGGATCCTGCAACGCCTGGGCAACATTTTTGTCCGCTACAACAGCGGACAAAAACTTAAGTCGCTCAGACCATACGTCGAAGTTTGATCCCTGTTTCGCCAACTGGAAAATAGCTTTGGCGTAGGGTCGCGCTGTGGTGACGTCGTCAGACATAAGTAGTGTCCTTAAATCTTCGCGATGAGATCATCGAGGATATTGGCGTGCGCATTGGCATCGACTTCACGCTTGAGAATTTTCTCTGCACCTGAAACCGCAATAGATGAAACCTGCTGTCGCAAGGATTCCCTGGCGCTCACCACATCCTGCGCAAGCTCAGCCTGCGCACCGGCTTTCAACCGATCACTCTCTGAAATAGCTGTTTGCTTGGCATCATCAACGATCTCGTTGCCGCGCTTCTGCGCTTGCGAGACAATTTCTGCAGCCTGCGATCTGGCTTCACCAAGAATGGTGTCCACTTCTGCCTGAGCTTCTTCCTGCGCCTGAGCACTTTGCTCAGCTGCAGCCAGTCCTTCAGCGATATTTGCCTGACGTTCCCTCATCGCAGCGATGAGCGGGGGCCAGACAAATTTCATGCAAAAGAGTACGAAGCCGGCAAACGATATCGCCTGTCCGATCAGGGTAAGATTAATGTTCACCCGATAACTCCTGCGGTTAGGAGGGGAAACGCACTAAAGTGCATTAGCCGCCTGTTACCTGACTGACGAAGGGGTTCGCGAATGTGAAGAACAATGCGATACCTACGCCGATCATTGTTACCGCATCAAGCAGACCCGCTACGATAAACATTTTGACCTGAAGCATTGGTACCATTTCAGGTTGGCGCGCTGCACCTTCCAGAAATCGTCCGCCCAGCAGACCAAAACCGATTGCAGTGCCTAAGGCACCCATTCCGATCAGCAGTGCTACCGCGATCGCCGTCATACCAACTACGAAACCTGTGCCCATCTTAGCTCCTGATGTGTTATAGGTTGGGAAAAATAAAAACGTTTAAAAAACAGTGATGAATTTTTCAGTCAGCTATTTAGTGATGCTCATGAGCCATCGTTAAATAAACGATAGTCAGCATCATAAAAATAAAGGCCTGAAGGACAATAACAAGTATGTGGAAAATCGCCCACGGTATCGAAAGTGTCCACTGCAGATAAAACGGCAGCAGTGCAATTAGGATAAAGATTAGCTCACCCGCATAAAGGTTACCGAACAATCGCAACGCCAGTGAGATTGGCTTGGCAATGAGGCCAACACCTTCCAGCAGAAAATTAACCGGGACAAACGCGTACTTAATAAATTTGTTGTCACTGGTGAAGGGCTGAAGCGTGAGCTCGGCAAGGAACCCTTTTGCGCTCTTTACCTTGATGCTGTAGAAAATAATCAACAGAAATACCGACAGAGACATACCGAGCGTCACGTTCACGTCAGTGGTTGGAACCACCTTCATGTATTCAATGCCAAACCAGCGTTTAGCCGCTTCCGGTATGAAATCAACGGGAATAAGATCCATGAAATTCATCAGGAAAACCCATACCGCTATGGTAAGCGCCAGTGGTCCGATCATTTCATTTTTGCCGTGGAAGGTGTCTTTGACACTGCCGTCAACAAAGTCGACCAGTAATTCGCAAAAGTTCTGCAGCGGTCCGGGTACACCGGCTTTGGCTCGTCGAGCACCCAGCCAGAACAGAAAGCAGAAAATGCTACCCAGCAAAATAGACCAGAACATAGAGTCCAGGTGAATTGCCCAGAACCCCATTTCCTTTGCTTCGAGGGCACCATGAGCAATGCCCCAGGAGCCATCGGGGTGTTTACCCCAGGTCAGGTTTTGCAGGTGGTGCTGTATGTATTCGGAGGCGGTAGGCGCTCCGTGACCAGATTCAGTTGCCATAAGACACTTTAAAATACTTGAATTCTTTTATCGATTCGCAAGCCATGGAGTTACCCATATCGCCAGTTGAACCATGATGAACCCGCCAAACAGCGCAGCGGCGTTTAGCGTTTCCAGATATATAAAACAAAGCGCAAAAATAAGCGCTGTCAATACGAGCTTGACCCCTTCACCCGCGTAAAAGGACCGCAATATTTTTTGTGCGGACCTCGCGCCCGAGAATTGAAATGCCCGATACGCAAAATACAAATTGGGAATCAAACTGGCGAGGCCACCCGCCGCAGCTGACAATGCAGCGTTCGTTCCAAATGGCAGTAACGCCAGAGGAAACAGAACCGCCACAAGCAATTGAACCAAAAGCAGGCGTTTGACAACGGCCGTGTGTGGTTTACGCCCAGCCATAATCACTTATTCCGTAACTATATAGTCTATAAATCGTGTTCCGTCACGTGTTAAGACAAGCCTGCCTATCGCGCGGTATTGTAAAGAGACGGTATCTACGGGTCAAGCTTCATTACACTTAATAATGCACATTTAGCGGCCTGCCAGAGGGTCAAATCGATTTCTATCCTGATCAACACAAAGTAACCGTCAAACCCGGCTCTAACGCGTCTTATTTTATGTGTGCAAGAATCCCATCGAGCTCATCGAGTGAACTATATGTCAGAGTAATAGTACCCCTGTTACCCGGTTTGTGCGCAATAGTGACCGGTGCGCCCAGCTTGTCTGACAAATCATTTTCCAGTGACTTGATGTGACTGCTCTGCCGGGATTTTGGCAGCTCTTTTTTGGCGGGTTTTTTATTGACGCCACCTCGAACCATGGTTTCAGTAGCTCTGACAGAAAGTCCGTTGGCATAGACTTTCATTGCCACTATGTGTTGCTCCTCGTTCGACAGGCTCAGAATGGCCCGCGCATGGCCCATTTCGATTTTGCCGGACGCAAGCATTTCCGCCACCCGGTCATCCAGATCCAGAAGACGAATCAAGTTAGTAACTGCAGTTCTTGAGCGTCCCACCGCGTCGGCAACGTCCTGGTGAGTCATGCTGAATTCGTTCTTTAATCGATGCAGCGCTCGCGCTTCTTCCAGCGGATTCAGGTTTTCTCGCTGGATGTTCTCAATCAGGGTGACCGCCGCCACTGTACCGTCATCCATTTCACGCACAATGGCCGGTATCTTTTCAAGACCAATCAATTGCGCCGCGCGCCAGCGTCGTTCACCGGCAATCAGTTCATAACCACCAGCGCGTTTCCTGAGTAATATTGGCTGGATAAGCCCCTGCGCTGAAATTGAATCGGCAAGTTCCTGTAGAGATTCGTCATCGAAATGCTGCCGTGGCTGAAAAGTACCGCGGGTAATTTTGTCCACTGGTATTTCAGACACCACGTCAGCCGGGGCAGTTTCGCCAACACCGTGTGCGGTAGCGGTTACATTAGCCGGGGAGGCCACGGGTGAAGCACCTGGCGCGGGCGGCTTAACGTTTTCATGGGCTTCGACTGGCTGCTGTACCGGCGCATCATCAGCTACGTCATCAACACCCAGCAGTGCACTCAACCCGCGTCCTAAACCGCCCTTTTTTACCTGCGCCAATTTTCTAGCCTTAATTTCATCGTTTTCTGTTCAGCTCAATAACAACGGCTAAGCACCGGAGACTACAGTGTCTGGAACAGTTGTTGGTTTGACTGACGCCGCCTGTCTGCTGACCTCGCGACGTATGATCTCACCGGCCAGCGCCAGATAGGCGATCGAGCCACGAGAAGATTTGTCGTAGTAGACGATAGGTTGACCAAAACTGGGAGCCTCTGCCAGGCGGATATTTCGCGGTATCACAGTGCGGTACACTTTTGATTCGAAATGCTCAGTCAGCTGGCTTGAAACTTCGTGACTCAGTTTGTTGCGACCATCAAACATGGTTCGCAGGATACCTTCTATTCGAAGTCGCGGGTTTACCGCGGCCTGTACTTGCTTAATAGTTCGCAAAAGTGAGGTTAATCCCTCCAGCGCATAATATTCGCACTGCATAGGTATTAACACACCATCAGAGGCGACAAATGCGTTAAGCGTCAGTACGTTCAGCGCCGGAGGGCAATCAATATAGATGTAATCGTAACGATCGGCGACACTTTCCAATGCTTTGGTCAAACGCTGTTCACGGCCTGGCTCGGTCATCAACTGAACCTCGGCGGCGGTCAAATCAGAGTTGGATGGCAACACATCGAATTTAATATGCTCTGGAGAGACAATGGCCTGCTCGCTGCTGCTTTCACCCATCAGAACATCACAGGCGCTTTGCTCCAGCGATTCTTTATCAACACCTGATCCGGTTGTGGCATTGCCCTGTGGATCCATATCGATCAGCAGGACACTACGTTGAGTTTCGCCAAGAGCCGCGCAAAGATTGACGGCCGTTGTAGTTTTGCCCACCCCGCCCTTTTGATTTGCGATAGCTATTATTCTTGCCATTCTGATTCCGATGCCTGGTGTGCCGCTCAATTAACAGGGTAACATTTTTCTTCGCTACAGCCGCCAATGCTGCGTTGCAAAAGCTCGACGTTCGTCCTGTATGCCTGCACTTTTTCGCCTTGTATTGACGACTGCAGCGGTGAAAAATTTGTCACACTTTTATCAGGCGGCCACCAGCGAATCGACTGATAAGAAATTATCAGCCTGTCTTTCGTTGCAATACTACTATGTTGCGCATGGCCTGTTCACCGGCAACAAACAATTTCTCTGAGTGCATAATCTCAAAACCGGTTACACGGGAGATATCCTGGATCTGCGCAGTTTCCAGTGGCTGGCCCGTCATCGCCAGTATACGCCCGTCAGGTGCAAGCAGATGCCGGGTCAGTGTGCACAGCTTGTCGACAGATGAAAAGGCTCTCGCCACCACCATCTGGTAACCCTGGGCGTGTTGCATTGCTTCGACCCTCTGATGCCTGACCTGCACGTTGGACAAGCCCAGCGCATTTGCTGCAAAGGACATAAACCGGGTTTTTTTCTGAACACTGTCAACAAGCGTTACATTCAGGTGAGGTTTCGCCACTGCCAGCGGAATTCCCGGCAAACCGGCCCCTGCACCTACATCAAGCAAAGACTCGCCCTCGACAAATTTAATGATCGACAGCGAATCAAGCAAATGGCGGCGAACCATATCAGCAGTGCTTTTGATCGCTGTCAGATTGTGAGTTTTATTCCACTTGGACAACAACTCAATATAGCTAATCAGTTGATCCATGGATTCAGGTGGCAGGGGCAGACTCATTTCTGCCAGGCCATCCTGCAATTGAGCCAGCAACGCGTCATCAGGCCTCATAAGATTCCACTACAATCAAGCGGTAAACAAATCCACCTGGCATCGCCCGGATTATCTCCCGATGCGCAAAGCTAACTGGCAATTGTTTGATCGTCAGCTGCACTGTCAATGCTCTTTGAAGCCAGCTTTTGTTTTTTCAGATTAACCATTAACAACGATACAGCGGCCGGGGTAATTCCGGGAATTCGAGATGCCTGGCCAATTGTTTCAGGTCGATGATCCGACAATTTTTGACAAGCCTCGGAAGACAAGCCACTTACCCGGGAATAATCGATTGAATCAGGGATACGTGTTTCACCCTGTTTGCTCTGACGGCTGACTTCATCGAGCTGCCGATCAATGTAACCCTGATAGCGAACCTGAATCTCCACCTGTTCATGCACCGATGGATCGTGGCTTGCAAATTTATCCGGGAAGAGCTCATACAGTCCGTGACAGTTAACTTCCGGACGACGTAAAAGATCTATCACGTGCTGGTCCTTTTGCACCGCTATATTGAATTTATCAGCAAGCAACGAAGCTTCTTCCGTATCTGTTCGAATGAAAAAGGCAGACAACGAATCACGCGTCTGTTCTATTTGCTGGCGTTTTGCAGTAAACCGCGTCCATCGATTTTCGCTGACCAGTCCAAGCTCATGGCCTTTTTCAGTCAAGCGCAGATCTGCATTATCTTCGCGCAGCATCAGTCGATACTCTGCACGGCTGGTGAACATTCGATAAGGCTCAAGCGTACCGCGAGTTATCAGATCATCGATCAACACACCGATGTATGCCTCATCACGTCGTGGGGTCCACCCCGGCAGCTGCCTGGCTGCACGTGCTGCATTAAGCCCCGCGATCAACCCTTGCGCCGCCGCTTCTTCGTAACCGGTAGTGCCGTTAATCTGCCCTGCAAAATAGAGGTTTTTGACAAATTTGGTTTCCAGAGTGGACTGCAAATCACGAGGATCAAAAAAGTCATATTCTATGGCATAGCCCGCACGCGTTATGTGGGCGTTCTCAAAGCCCGCTATGCTGTGAACGTAATCAAGCTGTACTTCAAACGGCAGACTGGTTGATATTCCGTTGGGATAAATTTCGTGCGTGTTTAATCCTTCCGGTTCAATAAAGATCTGATGTGAGTCTTTGTCTGCGAAACGCACGACTTTATCTTCTATCGACGGACAATAACGCGGACCAACACCTTCTATGTTGCCGGAGTACATGGCAGATTTTTGCAGGTTGTCGCGAATTATTTCGTGTGTACGACTATTGGTATGGGTGATATGACACACCATTTGTGGCGGGTGATCATCGTGACTGCCAAGGTATGAGAACACCGGCCGCGGTGAATCACCTGGTTGTTCTTCAAGTTTCGAATAATCAATACTGCGCCCGTCAATTCTGGGTGGTGTACCTGTCTTTAGGCGAGCAACCCGAAAAGGCATGTCTCGCAAACGTTCTGCCAGAGCCACCGAGGGCGCATCCCCGGCCCGCCCACCGGACTGTTGAATATCACCGATATGGATTTTGCCACCCAGAAAAGTGCCTACGGTCAGGACCACAGTGTGAGCTGTGAATCGCAAACCGGATTGTGTCACCACACCAGTACAGCGATCCCCATCGACAATGAGATCGTCAACACCCTGTTGAAACATTTGTAACCCGGCCTGATTTTCCACAGCACTTCGAATTGCCGCACGATACAGCGCCCGATCAGCCTGCGCCCGGGTTGCCCTGACCGCGGGTCCCTTGCGCGCATTCAGGGTTCTGATATGTATACCGGCCTTATCGGCTGCCCGCGCCATCACACCGCCAAGCGCGTCAATCTCTTTGACCAGATGACCTTTGCCAATACC
>CAKZVB010000262.1 GCA_937922015.1 uncultured Granulosicoccaceae bacterium | reverse complement strand
GGGTATCTCTATTGTTGTGCTTATTCTGTACCCGCAGGTTGCAGGCCGTGATCGCAGCCTTGAAGAGGCAGCACGTACTCTGGGCACCGCACCTGGCCGGGTCACTGTGAATATCACGTTACCCATTTTTACCCCTACGCTAATTGCGCTGGTACTTACCATGTTTGTATATCTGCTGGGGGTATTTGTGATGCCGACGATGCTCGGTAGACCGTCGGACTGGACGATGACAGTAATGATTAGTGATAAAGCACTGGGAGATGCCAACCTGCCACTGGGCGCGGCGCTTGCCGTCGTAATGCTGGTCATAACCACGGTGGTGCTTTTGATTGCGAGCGTTATTTCAAGCAGGCGGGCGTTATGACGGCCTGGTCAAACCGCCTTGTCCTGTGGATTGTCGGGCTGGGCATGATAGCGCCCTTTCTAATTGTTGCCGGTATCTCTGTGGGGGCCTCCAAAACGATTGCTTTTCCACCTGACGAATTATCGTTGTCGTGGTACAAAGTGCTTTTTACTGACCCTGATTGGCTGAAGGCCATAGGCATATCTTTGCTGGTCGCGGTATTAGCGGCGCTTATTTCTGTCGTCATAGCGCTGGCAGTAAATTACGTGTTGTGGCGGCTTAAAAGTCGTTTTGCGAAGCTGACGTTTGCACTGGCGCTAGGGCCCTTTCTATTGCCACCCATTATTCTTGCACTGGGGGCGAGTCTTTTCTGGGCCGAGATCGGCTGGTACGGGCGCATAGAAGCCACCATTATTTCGCACGGTATTTTCCTTGTCACGTTGCCACTGGTTATCATTTCAAGGGGCTTTGCAAACCTGACGGATGATGTAATTGAAGCGGCTCAAATGATGGGTGCATCACCATGGCGGCTGTTTACAACGGTTGTACTGCCGTTGATTACACCTTATCTGCTCACCGGTTTTGCGCTGGTGGCGATCATCAGCGTGAACGAATATTTGATCGCCAATATGATTTCCGGGTTTGTAGTGGAAACCCTGCCGATCAAGATATTTAACAATGTGCGTTATGGGTATTCTCCCGTAGTGGCGTCAGCATCCATGCTCTTCGTAGCAATAACAGTAGGCATCCTTGTGCTTGTGGCCCGAACAACCGATCTGTTGGCACTACTTGGTGCACCGAAAGAATAATTGCCTGAAAGAGTATCGAGAGATGAAACACAGATGAAAGAACTCAACCGGCAGGACCTCAGTGATATTCTATATGGTGCTGCTATTCTGGGTGCCGGCGGCGGAGGTGAACTGGATGAAGGTTTTGCATTGATTGACAGGGCGCTCGCAGCCGGCAAAACCTTTAAGCTGATGAGTATCGACGAAGTACCGGATGACGCGTTAATTTGCACGCCTTACCTGCTTGGGGCTATTTCGGGTTTAAGTGATGAGGAAGAGCAAAAATACGTGGGCCTGCCTCGCAGCGAAATACATCCTGTTTTAATCGCCTACGATGCATTTCAAAAACATCTGAAAAAATCGTTTTATGGAACAACAGCATGTGAACTGGGAGGCTCCAACACGGCCGTGGCTTTTTTTGCCGCTGCGATGAATGATCATTTCATTATCGATGCAGATCCGGCTGGCCGCGCGGTACCGGAAATCACACACTCAACGTATTATTTTGCCGGTTTACCTGCTTCGCCTATCGTCGCCGCTAACGAATTTGGTGAAACCTTTGTGATCAACCATGTAGCCGACGACCAGCGTGCCGAAACCCTGGTGCGCGCACTTTGTCAGGTCAGCCGCAATGATATCGCCGCCATTGACCATGCGCTTGAAATGCGTGTACTAAAAGACGTTCTGATAGCAGGCACAATAAGCAAAGCCATGCATCTGGGGCGTACGTGGCGCGACGCGCACATAAATACCGATACGATGGCGCAGGTGATAGCAGAAGCCGGGCATGGCGCAGTAGCATTTACCGGGCAAGTGGCAGCATCCGGTCATGAAACCCGGGACGGATTCACCTATGGTTCTATTGAAATAGACGGCGATGGTGAATATGCCGGACAACAATTTAAAATTACTCTAAAGAACGAAAACCTGGTCGGCTGGTTAAACGGTGAAGTGCATGTAACCATACCCGACTTAATCTGCCTGCTGGACATCACCACCGGGCAGCCGGTGACCAATCCGCATGCAGTGAAAGGTCAGCTGGTTGCGGTCGTTTTATTCCCGGCTCCCGTGGAGTTCACCTCAGAAAAAGCACTTTCGGTTTTCGGTCCGGCATACGCAGGGATCAATGAGTGTTATGAGCCGATAAAGTAATTCAAGCTGCCTGGTGGCGCGATTTGTTGATGACAGTGGAGCGCGCCTGTCAGGCCGGGCTTTGTCAGGTCGTGTTTACAATGAACCGATTACGCCCATGACGGCAATGGGTAGAAAAAACATCCATTGAGGAAACCCGAAAACGGTCTTCTTTATCCACAGGGATAGCCCGAGACTCCACACCACACACCCTGCCGAGAGTAACGAAAACACCAGTGTCAGGTCATGCGCGGTGCTGTTAGTGGATCCGTAGAAAAAGACCAGAGTCATGGTAATCAGCAACATCGTAATGATGTGCCAGCAATAGTAGTTCAGGTATTTTGGTGTTTCCTCCATGGTTGACTCAAGCAGCGGTTTTACGATGGTTCTTCCACCACCGAACACGTGCAGCAAACCAGTCAAACCGGATGCGATAGCGGCACCTGCCAGCCAGTTGTTCATAAGAAATTCTCGACTAAAGTTTTTGTGTTGACCACGATGAGGATCATTTAGATCTGAATGGATATAACAGCGCCTGACCAATCCGGCTGTAGTTCGGATATTTTGTAGTATCTGCTATTCCCAGTGTTTCAGGCGGATGGTGTGGTGTATAAATAAATGTACCAAACCATTGGTCGTAGAGCGACAGTGTAGCGCCGTAATTTCCAGATTGATCAGTTTCGGCACTATGATGCTGCCGGTGAAGTTCCGGACCAATGAAAAGGTAGTTTGCAACACCCATGCGAACATCCACGTTAAAGTGACTAATGAGACCATGCATTGAATTTACCATGAGAAACAGCAGTACGACTGATTCTGAGTAGCCCATGTACCAGATCGGTAAGACAATGGCGAGTGTCTGTAACAAAATCTGGTTGAGGGGATGCGCTACGGCGTGCATCAGTACGTATACTCGATTCGGAAGGTGGTGAATGGAATGCAGCCGCCACAGAAAACGCCCGAGTTTCCCACGTGACTCGTGCATGAGTCTGTGAATACTGTACTGAATGGCTTCGAAAAGCAGAAAGCACATGAGCACCTGAACGGGGAGGTTGAATGTGCTTGCCGGACCACTGCTCGTGTTTGCAATAGAGATGGTGAACAGTGACAACACAAAAGACACCATTCCGAGAAACGTCCCATTCATGACCAGGTACTTTAGATCCACCTTGAGTGTCTGTTGAGTCATTGACCAGCGTTTCTGATAGGGAAGCAGATGTTCGAGTGAGCAATAGACAATGATCAACACGGCGATTAATGTAATCCATGCGTCCCGAGCCAACAGTATGTCTTTATGGTAGAGATGATAAAGAAACAGTATGAATATCCAGCTCATCGGATAAATCACCCACACAGCCGCTGCTTTTAGCATTGAATTGCGCCTTATTAGTCAATCGAATTATATGGGTATAAAATATCCGGCCGTTGGCGTGTTTGCCATTCCGATCATCGGAAATAGTTTGATAACGAACACATCGGGCCTGTATGTAAAGTAAATGCCGGGGCACTTTATACTAGACTGACCTGCATTGGCCGGACTCAACAACAAACATCGAGTTGTCGTACCGGAGTTTGGTCGTGGTATTGTGCGGGACTGTTGTTCCGGACACCAAACATCTTAGTACAGGGTATAAAAAAATTGTCAGGTTTTTTTTATAATTGATTCTGGACAAAAC
>CAKZVB010000261.1 GCA_937922015.1 uncultured Granulosicoccaceae bacterium | reverse complement strand
AATTGGGATTGCTGGCTCACAACAGCGTGGCATTTGTGCTCTCGCCGTTTTTCTCTATCACGCCGATGGAGCCACAAATCTGCAAGATCTATCTGGCATTCACCAATTCGGTCGTGATCAGTATTTTTTCAACCATACTTAGTGTGGTGGTGGGGTCGATGGCGGCCTACGCGCTGGCACGTATTCAGTACAAACCGAAGTTCGGCAATATCATGATGTTCGTGCTGCTGATTGTCGGCGTTATCCTTGTCACGTCTTACTACAAAGTGCCCTGGTGGGCCTCTGCGACGGTGGCACTTGCTCTGTTTTTTTTCCTGGTGCGCGCCTTTGGTCGCCACTTCAAGATGACGCTGGGCAACGGCGACATCCTGTTCTGGATTATTTCTCAACGGATTCTACCGCCTATTGTGGTGGTCATTCCGTTATATGTGATGTTTCAGGCGGTGAAGCTGCTGGACACACACATCGCATTGATCATGCTCTATGCAGTAGCCAACATGCCGATTGTTGTGTGGTTGATGCATGACTTTTTTGCCAATCGTCCCATCGAACTGGAAGAATCTGCGCAACTCGATGGTGCCACAAGAATAGGTATTTTCTGGGAGATTGTCATGCCACTGACTCGTCCCGGTCTTGCCGCCACTACCATGTTGATACTGGTGTTGAGTTGGAATGAATATTTGTTTGCGGTTTTTCTGGCCACAGTAAAAGTGCAGACTATGCCGATCATGGTAGCGGCCAAGAATACGGGGGAGAAAGGCATTTTCTGGTGGGAAATGTGTGCCCTGATTGTGGTGATGATCATTCCGGTAATCGTGATGGCGATTTTACTGACACGGTTCATTTCTAAAGGCGTGCTGTCAGGCGCGGTAAAGGGTTAAGGGCTAAGACCTTGTCAGACTATTCAAATAAAGCATCGGTTATCTTTGAAAACATCGAAAAGAGCTTTGGCGCTGTTCAGGTACTGAAAAACTTTGATCTCGAAGTTGACCCGGGAGAATTCGTGGTACTGCTTGGTGCATCGGGTTCAGGAAAAACAACGGCGCTAAGAATTCTATCGGGCCTGGAAACACCATCTGCGGGGCGGGTTTATATCGAAAATCAGGATGTGACCAACATTCTGCCTAAATACCGCAACATCTCAATGGTGTTTCAGTCCTATGCGCTGTACCCGCATAAAACTGTTGCGGAAAATATCGGGTTTCCGCTTAAGGTGCGCAGGCTGGCAAAGCACGACATTGATTCTGCGACGCTGGATGCTGCAAAACAAGTGCAACTTGAAGGCTTGCTGGATCGCTACCCGCGTGAACTTTCCGGCGGTCAAAGACAACGCGTCGCCCTGGCACGGGCGATCATTCGCCGACCCTCAGTGTTTCTTATGGACGAACCGCTCTCCAACCTGGATGCCAAACTGCGCGGCCACATGCGCGCAGAGCTCAAGCACATGCAACAATCCATGGGCATCACCACCATCTATGTGACCCATGATCAGATCGAAGCCATGACACTGGCACACCGGGTGGCTATTCTCGAAAAGGGGGTGCTGCAGCAACTGGCAACGCCTGCACAGATATACAATGATCCGGAGAATCTCTTTGTGGCGCAGTTTATCGGCTCGCCACCGATGAATGTCGTGCATGGTCGTCTTGATGTCAGTGAATTTGTCACGCAAGGCGTTCGCGTCAACACATTAGTGCAAGGTCAAATCGACAATGCGGTGATGGGCATACGCCCTGAGGATTGCGCCATCGCATCACCTTCTGAAGGTACACTGGTCGGGAAGATCTACACCAACGAACTTATCGGCGACCACACACTGGTCACGGTGGAGTGGGGCGATGATCAGATATCGGTGAAAGCCTCTAAAAACTTCACTGGCCAGCAGGGCGATGAAATCGGATTGATCATCCCGAGCGATCGCTTGTTCGTGTTTGACAAAAACACTGGTGCGCGGGTCCGGTAGCAACGCAAATGTCAGCACGGATCGAACTTCATAAAACGTTGTTTGCAGATAAAGAAAAGGCGCTGTGCCAGAGCGGGGAATTCACCGTATCGGCAGTTTGTTTTGACAGCGGTGTGGCGGCGTTGCGAATAAAGAACTCGCGTGGCGAGATCGTGGTGCTCCCGTATCAGGGCATGCAGGTGTGGCGGGCAACGTTCGACGGGCGCGAACTCACCATGCGCTCAATGTTTGAGCAGCCCAAAAACACTCAGGTCTATCTTGAAACCTATGGGGCATTTCTAATTCATTGCGGCATCACCGGTCTTGGCGCACCCGGCCCTGAGGATAATCACCCTTTGCATGGCGAGCTGCCAAACGCAGCGATGGATGCAGCGTGGCTGATCATCGATAGTGAATCGGGCAGTGTGACAGTCGCCGCGCAATACCGGCACACTGTCGCCTTTACCACCAACTACAACGCGACAATCACTACGATGATGTCGGCCGGGTCGGCGCTGTTGGACGTTACCGTGGTGGTTGATAACTTAAAGCAGACACCAATGGATTTGATGTACCTGGCTCATGCGAATTTTTGCCCTGTCGACAACGGGCAATTGCATTACTCGGCCAACTACTCAGCACAGAGTGTACGTGTGCGTCAGTCCATCCCCGGTCATGTCGAAGCAAAACCGGGCTACGCGGAATTTCTTCAGCAACTATCAGAAGATCCAACGCCTCACCATATTCTAAAACCGGGCCTGGGGTTTGATCCTGAAGTTGTATTCGAGATTGATTTGAATGCAGGCGCAGACGGATATGGTCACGCTCTGCAAAAGCACCCGGAAGGATTTTCTGACTACATTTGCTATCGACCGGACGAGGCCCCTGTTTGCATGCGCTGGATTTGCCGGACACCGGATCAGGATGGTCTGGGAGTCGCTTTCCCTGCGACGTCCGGTGTCGAGGGCTACACCACTGAGAAAGCCAAAGGCCGTGTTGTCAGTCTGGCCGGCGGTGAAAGCTGGCGTATTGCCATGCGCATGGGCAATCTCACGGCAGCAGAAACATCTGACGTCATACGCACTATCGAACAGATACAGGCAGACTCCTGAGCGGGCAGGCAGATTTAAAAGTCAGGCCCTACCGGATGACAAAAGCACGGACTGCCCTGTATCTTGAATATTGATAAAAGATACAAGGCAGAGGCATGCTCTGTCCGATAGATAACTTTATCTGAACATAGGCGGGCGGGCATCGACCCATGCAGCATCCTTTGCACCGGATTCTGCCACTGCAGTAACCGCAGCCATCGATCGTAAACCGTCTTCAGCGCGCGGATATAAATCTGCGGCGGGGTCGCAGGGTCGGGCTTCGTTGCTGGCCAGAATTGCTTCGGACAAATCTTTGTAGATATTTGCGAAAGCCAGTGGCATGCCTTCAGCGTGGCCGATGGTGACGCGTGTGGCCCGATCAGCTTCCGGTGACAGATCGGCTTCACCGCGTTCGATAATTTGCAGTCTCTCGTTAAGCGGCATCCAGTACAGTTGATTGGGTTGTTCCTGTGACCAGCGCAGTCCGCCTTTTTCACCGAACACCTGAATGGTCAGGCCGTGCTGTCGACCGATGGCGATCGATGATGTCCATAACCGTCCAACGGTGCCGCCATCCATACGGAAATTAACCATCGCATCGTCTTCAAGTTCACGTGAGCTTATGCAGGAGACAATATCCGCTGACAGTGTGGTCACCTGTTGGCCGGTGACAAAGCTTGCCATGTGCATTGCATGAATACCGCAATCGGCAAACTGTGCCGAGACACCTGCCTGTGCCGGATCATACCGCCACCGGACTCTGGGGTTGTCTGCATCGGCAGCATCTGCATGGTGGCCGTGGGCAAACTCTGCATTGACGACTCGAATAGCACCAAGATCACCGCGGGCGATCATGGCCCGCATATGTCTTACCAGTGAGTAGCCGCTATAGCCATAATTAACCGCACATATTTTATTGGCAGATTTGGCGAGCTTGACAATTTCCTCGCCTTCTTCGACCGTCATCGTCATGGGCTTTTCACACAACACGTGAAAACCGGCTGCAAGGAATTCTCTGGTGATTTCAAAGTGAGTGGCGTTTGGTGTGGCTACCGTGACCAGATCAATTTTGTCTGGCCGATTGCGCTCGCCTTCGAGCATCTCCTGCCAGTCGCCATAGGCACGGTCGGCAGCAAGACCCAGTTGCTGGCCATATTTGCGACCCTCTTCGGGGCGATGATCAAGTGCACCGGCGGTGAATTCGAATAATCCATCAAGGCCTGCACCCAGACGATGCGCCGGTCCTATCTGGCTGCCGTCACCGCCGCCTACCATGCCCCACTTTAGTTTGTTCATTATGCAAAGCCTATGGATTGTAGATATTCGCGGTTTATTCTGGCGTCACCAACCGGATCGGGATCGAGTGTTGGATCGCAGTCTTGTTCAATCGTGCACCAGCCTTGGTAGTTGGCATCTACCAATAGCTGCCTTACTTTAGGGAAATCTACTTCGCCATCTTCGGCCAGTGTGCAGAAAATTCCTTGACCGCAGGCGTCGTAGAATCCGGTTCGATTGGCAATCGCGTCCGCTTTCACCTGTGCATTTGTGTTTTTAAAATGCACATAGGTAATCCGTTCCATATGACGCTGCATAAATGCAACCGGGTCAAACCCTGCATAAGTGCAGTGACCGGTGTCGATACAGATCTTCAACAGGGCCGGGTCAACCTCCTGCAGCAGTCTTTCTACTTCGGGTTCAAAGTCCATAAAACCTCCGGCATGAGGATGGATTTCGGGAATGAGCCCGTATTCTTCCAGGCCTATTTTGGCGACGGTTTTAATGCGATCGCGGTAGGCATTCCATTCGGCGGTGTCCATTTGCTCTGCCTCTGCGCTGCGACCGGCGGTGGGTGCGCGACGCGGTGAGATGGAATCGATAATGACAAAGTGTTTTGCGCCGTGTGCACTTAAGGCCTTACAGGTGCGCTTTGCGCCGTCGAGAACGTCGTCCCACTGCGCCGGATCGTGGAAGGCGCGAAATACAACGCCACCGATCAGTTCCAGCTGGTGCTGTGCGAGTGCGTCTCCCAGTTGTGCCGGGTCTTCGGGCATGAATCCCACAGGCCCCAGCTCAATGCCGGTATAGCCGGCAGCGCTGCATTCTTCCAGCACCGTTTGCCACGTGGGATTGCGATCATCCTGTGCAAATTCGACGCCCCATGAGCAGGGTGCATTGCCTATTCTGATACTCATTTGTTGTGGACCTTTCCGTACGCGGGGTAATTGATTAAGAAGCGGCTGCATCGCCAAAAAGTAGAACATCTGTTTGCTGAAAAACGCAGTACTCTGCCGGCTGTGAACGCATGCAACAGCCTGCGTAAGTCAACAGAGCAGCGGATGAACGGGTGAATTTACAGTGGGGCTATTTGGTTTGCAACCGGTTGCATTTATTGTATCCTCGGGGTCGATAGAGCGTCAACTTGAATTGAATCCCGGCTCGAGCCCATCCCTGGACAGAGTTAAAGTGGTAACCAATGCAGACCAGTTGATCCAACTCACTGCCAGGCGAGGGCATTAACTGATATGCATGATGAAGAAGGTTATGTTTCAAAACTCTGTAACGGACAGGCCGCGAGCGGAACCGCTGCCAACACGCAGATAACATTAAGGAATGCTATGCCGGTAGTAAAACCTCTGGTAGTTCGCCGGCTGGTGTGCGGGAGTCTTCACTAATGGCGCATACGCTATCGTCTCTGTACTCACGTCTTGCTGAGAAAAACTTTCTGGTCATCGGTCGCGCCGGGATGGATTTTTATCCACAGCCTGCGGGGGCGAAGATTGAAGAGGCGACCCGGTTTTTTGCGGCGCTGGGTGGTTCATCTGCCAATATCTGCGTAGCGATTACCCGGCATGGCGGCAAAGCTGCTCTGCTGACCCGCGTTGCCGATGATGCAGTGGGCAGGTTTTGTCTGAACCAGTTAGACCAATACGGGGTAGACCGGTCGCTGGTCAATAACGAAGGCGGTGAAGCGCGTAACTCGCTGGCGGTATCGGAAAGCCGCATCGAGGATCATCAAACGGTGATCTATCGCAATGGTGCCGCCGATTTTCAAATGACCGTTGACGATGTAGCGTCGGTTGATTACAAACCGTACTCCGCGTTAGTGACCACCGGCACCGTGTTTGCCGCAGAGCCATCGCGCAGTGCGGCATTTCAGGCCTTTGAACTGGCACGTGCGGCCGGCGTGCCGTTAATTTTCGATGTCGACTACCGACCCTACAGCTGGGCTTCTGCACAACAGGCCTCTGAGGTGTATTCCAGAGCCGCAGCGATGTGTGAAATCATTATCGGCAATGATGTCGAATTTGGTTTCATGGCAGGCGACTATGATAAGGGTCTTGAAAAAGCCCGCGATCTGGCACGTACTACCGCCAGCATTGTGATATACAAAATGGGTGAAAAAGGCGCAATCACCATCACCGCCGATGAAGAGCTTCGCACCGGTATTTATCCCGCCAACGCACTAAAGCCCACCGGTGCGGGGGATAGTTTCATGGGTGGTTTCATCGCATCACTGGGCAATGGTTTAACATTAAAAGAAGCGGTTCTGCGTGGCTCTGCCTGCGCCGCTATCGTTGTTTCGCGTGTGGGCTGTGCGCCGGCCATGCCGACCGTGAGCGAGCTTGAAGAATTTTTATCCACACATCCTGATCCCACCCTATAGAGAGAAGCCGATGCATATCGCACCGTATGAAAACAATAATCAACCGATAGTTGACGTCGACAATGATCTGGTTCCGCTAAACTATTTTAATATCGTGAAGTTAAAAAAGGGTCAGGCATTTGAGTATCAGGTACCCGGTTATGAGACTTGTATAGCACCCGCTACCGGCACTGTTGATGTAGAAGTTGAAGGTGTGACCTTTAACTCACTGGGCAATCGCGGGGTAGATGTCTGGGATGGTGAGCCCGAAGGTGTCTATGTTCCGGTTGGCGCAAAGGTAACGATGTCCTGCGTATCTGATGAAGCAGAGATCTTTATCGCCGGTGCAAAGTTCGACGAGGTTCTGGAGCCCTTTGACGTGCGCGGTGATGGCATTGATCTGGTGCAATATGGTTCGGACGATACCAAGACTCACCGTAAAATTAAGCACATACTGGGTCAGAAACAACACGGTAAGGTAGGTCGTCTGCTGGTCAGTGAATTGTTTACCGTCGGTCAGGGCGGCTGGTCGGGTTTTCCTTCGCACAAGCACGATACCAACAGACTGCCGGATGAAACCCGCCACGATGAAACCTACAACTTTCGTTTTAGACCCAATCACGGCTCGGGTGTGCAGATGCTTCAGCGTGTCGACAACGAACCCGGTGATGCATACCACATAGTCGATGGCTCGACAATTTGTCTGGATAAAGGCTATCACCCTTGTGCAGCACTGCCAGGGTATGAAATGTATTATTTCACTATACTGGGTGGACTGACCCAGCGTTCTTTAGTGCAGTACTTTCAGCCTACACATGCCTATCAGATAGAAACTATTCCGGGCATTAAAGATATGATTGCGAAATTTAAGTGACCGTAGCGACGCTCTCCCAGGTCCTGCAGCCGGCCTTGAAAAACGGCTATGCGGTTGCCGGCCTGGTGACACTGGGCTGGGAAGACATGTGCGCCTATGTGGCAGCCGCTGAAGCTGAAAACACCCCGGTAATTTTGCAGGCAGGCCCCGGCTGTCGTGAGCATACACCGGTGCCGGTGCTTGGAAAGATGTTGCGTTACCTGGCCGAGTCGGCAAGTGTACCGGTCGTTGTTCATCTGGATCATGGTTATTCAAAGGATGAATGCAGCCAGGGTATCGACAGTGGATTCACATCAGTGATGTTTGATGGCTCGCGCAAGCCACTGTCGCAAAATATCGCAGAGACAGCAGCCATTGCCGAACTCGCCCGTGCCGCAGGGGTGTCATGCGAAGGCGAAATTGGATTTGTCGGTTATGCCGACGGTGAAGCATCCAATGGCACCGATCCGAATGAAGCTGCGCAGTTTGCCCGCGAAACCGGGGTAGATGCAATGGCAATATCGGTAGGCAATGTGCACCTGCAAGAGCAAAAATCAGACGGGCTTGATCTGCAGCGCATACAGGCAATCGAGGCACTCACCGATGTGCCACTGGTTATTCATGGCGGTTCCGGTGTACCGGTTGAGCAACGCCTGATGCTTGCCGCCTCAACCTCCATTTGCAAGTTTAATATCGGTACCGAGTTGCGTATGGCATTTGGTGCGGCTTTGAGGGAATCCGTAGGTTGTGACACCGGGCGATTCGATCGGAATAGCATACTCAAAGACACAATAGACCCCGTAACAGATGCCACCCGGCAGGTGTTGCGTTCTATGGGCTTTGCCGGTAAAAACGAGTGAGAATGGCCCGTAGTGTCCGGGCTGTGGCGTAAAAATATCCGGTAAATATCTGGTCGCGGCGTCGCGCACGAGAGTAGAATCGAGTGCTAAGGCACAGGAAAAGAACATGAAGCTTTTTTATAATCCCGCATCTCCATTTGTTCGAAAGGTTCTGATCACGGCGATAGAATGTGGTCTGGAAGATCGAGTCCAAAAACATCCACTGGCGTTGACACCGGTTAATGCTAACGATGACCTCAATACCCAGAATCCGCTGGGCAAAATACCTGCGCTGGTGCTGGATGACGGCAGCACCTTGTATGATTCAAGAGTGATTTGTGAGTACCTCAATTCACTCGCTGGTGGCAAGGGCAGCGCCACACTGTTTCCTGAAGGTGAAGATCGATGGAAAGCGCTACGGTTAAGTGCCTGCGGCGATGGTATTTGTGATGCGGCGGTTACAGTGCGTTATGAAACCTTCGTAAGACCGGAGCAATATCGCTGGGGTGACTGGATAGAAGGCCAGAAAAACAAATTCAGGCGGGCGGTGGCTGTACTCGAAAACGAGGTAGCCGGTTTTGAAAATACATTGGATATAGGGACTATTTCTATTGCGGTCGCGCTGGACTATATTGACTTCCGTTATGCTGATGAAGCCTGGCGTGATAGCGCCGGGGCGCTTGCTGAGTGGCATAAACGTTTTGTGCAGCGCCCGTCATTTCAACAGACTGCACCTCACGATTTGAAAAGCTAGCTTTCTACAAAGCTGATTCTATAAATTTATCACCTTTGGTTGGCCGGTAGTTGCCAGCGTGCCCTGTGCCAATCGATACGGTCTTTTCGTTATTCTTGTCTGATAGCGATAGACACACTGCAATAAAAAAGCGGCACCTGAATCATTGTTTGAAACTATGTATATACAAATATCACGACTTCTCGACCTGTGAATAATGGTGGTTAAGTACCGTCGAATCGTACTGGACTGCAAGCGTACGCTGGTAATCGCTATACCGTTGATCGGTGCTCAGCTATTGCAGATGGCCAACGGACTGGTTGATGCAGCGGTAGCCGGTCGACTTGGACCAGCAGAGCTTGCCGCCGGTGGTATCGGAGCCGGCGTATGGTTTTTTTCGTCTCTGCTTTGTATCGGACTGATGGCGGGTTTATCTCCCGCCTTGTCCAGATTAATAGGGCAGGGGCGCAGGGCGGCAGTTGGCAAGGTGTTCCGTCAGGGCTTGTGGCTGGCTGTACTAACCGGCCTGATAGCATTGGGTCTGTGTCTTGTATTGGCTGCCACCTTGCACAGTTGGTCCCTTCAGGCAGAGCTGGTCCCGTTGATCCGGCAATACCTGGTCACAGCCTGCTGGAGCCTGCCGGCGTTTGCCGTGGTGATGGCCTGTCGCAACGTGTGCGAAGCGACTGGTGTGACGCGGCCGGTGCTGTTGGTTCAGTTGATCGGGTTAGTGGTTAACCTGTTTGCAGATCTGGCATTCGGGCTGGGCTGGTTCGGCTTTCCGAGACTGGGGCTGGTCGGGATAGGCATAGCGACATCAGCCGTCATGGTCACCATGGCTGTCGCGCTGGTGATCTATCTGCGCAGAGACATTTTTAAACGCTACCAATTGTTCTCGCTATTCGACAAGCCGGACTGGCTTGAAATAAAACCAATGCTGGCGTTGGCGTTACCTATTTATCTGGCGTTGCTGTTTGAAGCCGGTCTATTTGTCGCCACTGCCTTACAGATGGGTATGATTGGCACAATCGAAGCCGGTGCCCACTATATAGCGATCAGTCTGGCAGGTGCGTGTTTTATGTTGCCATTGGGATTATCTTTTGCGCTGACCGCACGCACTGGAAGGGTATATGGCAGAGAGTCACTGGCGGGGATCAAACTGCGTGCGGTGAGTGGACTTGTTTTGGCACTTATCATGTCTCTGGCCACAGCAATGCTACTGATGGTATTTAGACATTCTATCCCCGGTATCTATACAGATGATGCAGACGTAAGTCAGATAGCTGCACGATTGTTATTATATGCAGCCATTTTTCAAATACCGGATGCGGCGCAGGTGGCACTGTTGGGTTTATTGCGCGGTATACAAGATACACGTGTACCGATGTTGATTAACTTATTTGCTTATTGGGGGGTGGCATTTTCAGTTGGTTTTTACAGTGCTCATCATTTGGGGTACGGGGCTGACGGGTTATGGAGTGGGTTGATTATCGGGTTGACGGTGTCGGCGGTTTTGTTGGGGGTTAGATTGAGGTTTCGGTTGAGGGATATGGAGGGGTAGGTTTTTCTTTTTTTATTTTCTGCGCTTACATTCTGCTCTTACATTCTGCTTTGGCGTTCTGCTTAGACGTGCCATCCATGGCGTTTTTTCGAAGCCAGTCCCTGGCTGTACGAGTCACTTTTTACGGCGAAAAAGTAACCAAAACGCCTCTTTTGTATGATCCGCTGCTGC
>CAKZVB010000260.1 GCA_937922015.1 uncultured Granulosicoccaceae bacterium | reverse complement strand
CTATTAATTCACTAGGCTCCCACGCTACATTCTCAAGCGCTGACAGCAACTCGACTGCCTCAGTTAGCAGACCAGACCAGACCACGCCATACTTATCAGGATTGCCGATGTACTGTTTTTCGCCATCACTATCAATCCAATAACTAATTATCAACCATTGGTCACCATCGCCTGACTCATTGTTACAGAGTACCGTGTTAGGCGTTAGCTGGTACGCGATAGCAGACCAGTCAGCCGACAGCCCGACAAATTTGTATATCTTGTCTAATGCCTGCTCTAGTTTCTCGTCAACGCGCTCTGGAGAGTCTACAGAGCATCCACCGCAAACAACTGTACCACCGTGGTCTGTCCATGGTTCGCCGCGCATATTGAAATGCCTGCCGCATATGTCGCAAGTATTGTTATCAGTCATTATTTTCACTCCACATTGCTATAAAGTCAGGTTTGATTAGTATGCTGTAGCCTATTCGCCTGTATCGCTGTAATGTTCTGTTAGCCTTGAAATGAGTTATTGCAGCTGCCTGCGTACCACCAAAATATCTGCGGCAGATAGGCTCTGTTGTGTTGCTGTCGTTGTCTATAACTTCAGCAACAAAGTGATTGAAATTCCCTTTGTGATGTTTCAAGTTTTCATTATCCCAAGTAATTCTTGCTTGCGTTGTGCTCATATCTCGCCTCGCTCAGCAAGTGAAACACAGTAACCCGGTGTTACGATCAAGTGATCCAGAACACGCACGTCAATCAATGCTAGAGAGTCTTTTAATTTCCTGGTTATCTCAATGTCAGCTCGACTTGGCTCCGCTATTCCCGATGGGTGATTATGCGCAAATACAACGGCTGCTGCATTGTGATCTAATGCCGCTCTAACTACTTCGCGTGGGTATACGCTGGCACTGTTTATTGTGCCGTAAAACATAATGTCACATGATATTAGTCGATGCCGATTATCAAGAAAACCGACAGCAAATAGCTCTTGTTTTGCAGTTGCTAATTTGCATTGAAACATTTTTTTTGTAGCGTCCGGCGATTCTAGAAATGATCCGTAATTTGCTGCGCGTTCTTCTAATATTTGGGCAGCTTTTTGTAGTATTTTTTCTTGGTTGTTTAATGACATACGCATGATGAATTTCTCGTGTGATAGAAACGAAAAACGGCCTGCATTAGCAGGCCGTTATAATAGTGTGATTGGCTGTTTTTAAGCGATTACAGCACCGATTCCGCTAACTCTTTACATGTAGACATTAAACGCGGTGAACGGTTGTTGAGAGTGCCGATATAGCCGTTAGATTCCTTAATTGGCTTATAGCATTCAGTTACCGCGTTGAATAGTCGCCAAACTGTAAAACCATCTTCTTTGTGTTCATCGTGCGATGGTTCATCATATTCCTTTATTACACGGCCTGCCATGCTTGGCGATATTACATCTCGACGTATCATTTCAGTTATAGCCGCATTGCTAGTGCGCATCGGAAGCTTGGCGCGCTTAAAATTATCAAACGACTCAGCCTGTTTATCGTTATGAAATCCGATCTGCTCAAGAGCAGTGCCTATACCAATCGGCAATCGTTGCAGTATGTTTTTAGTGTGTTTAGTTTTGAGTGTCATCTCTCCCCACATGCAAAGATTAGAACAAACAAATACACCGCTACCACCGGCGAATTTAGCGCCGAACCGGCTATCATGCGCAAATCGCCAGCCTAGTACACTAGAAAAATCTGAATTGCTATCTGCCACCTGCGCTATGCCAAAATAGCGCGCTCCGGTCGCGTCCAGTGCATGCAATGATTGCGTGATATCAATACCGCTATTGTGCAGCTGAGTTTGAACGATATCCCACATAGCCGAGTGAGGAATCGGATTATGCAATCGGCCGAGAGGTGCAGGAATATATTCCATTCTCGGGTCGGTTGCTGGATCAATATGTGAATCGCCAAATGCTAAGCCAAGATTTAATTTTTGCATGATGTTTTTACCTGTAATTGTGTAATTAATAAAAGTGAATATTGCGGCCGCATATAGCGGCCGCCTGTTTGTGGTTAGTCGGTTGTATCGTCGATACGATTCGATATGTTGCAGCCGTATTCGTAACCACTGAGCACGCCAGCATGAAATGCACTCATTAATGCGAATCGGATAGTGTGTTGATCACAATGATTTTTCAGTAAATCTATTGCGTCGTTAAATTTGCCTGATTCTAGTAGTTTTTGAAATTCTATGTCTCGTTGCATGATGATTTTTATCCAATGAAAAACGGCCGCTAGTGCGGCCGTTGTGATAGTGGTTTGATAAAGATCTGTTTACCCGTTTGCGTTATCGCGGGAACGGCTAATCGGTGCGGTTAGCCGCGCTACTCACAGTCTGCAACGATGCAATAAAGATAAACACGCGCGCAGACCTGAGCCTTGGTTCTTTGGACAGCCTGTTATCAAGCTCAGAACACACTTTACTTGATTCAAATAATGACGCAATAAACTATTAGGTATTTTGTGATCTGGTTCAAATTCAGTATGTCTGCGATTGCCCGCATCTATTAGCACTCGCATTTTTTCAGCATGTTCGATTTCTTGCGTGATTACATTCAAGGCCATAGTATTAAGATCGACACAACCGCGCTCGCTATATATGCCGACAATCTGAGCGCGTAGGCGCTCGAATTTATAGTCGACTAGTAATGTCTCGCCATTAAATACAATTTCGCTGGTTAGTGTTTCCTGTTGTCTCATCGCTTTAACTCAACAATTGGTATTGATGCAATGTTGGTTACTTTTCGCCGTGCAGTACCATGAGCAGGAAAACCAACAATAAAATTGCGGTCGGGTATCGCGCATAACTTGCACTGATAGCATTGCACTTTTCTAGTGCTATGGGGACACACTACAATTTTAACGCCGTCTATGTGATGCGTTTTACCATCATGATCGACTGGCAGTATAGTTACCACAGGTTGCCTTGTTTTCTTGTATCGTGTGGCTGCATCGTGCGGATTATCGACTGATTGATTGATAGTCAATCCTGAATTATTAGCGGCCGCTATAGCTTCAATATTATGCTTCGATGGCAAGTGATGCGTATAAAGAAAACCGCGTTTTCCTTTGTTCGCATTAATCAACTGGCGCAATTTAATCTTGTTTATTTTGCCATTGCTATGATCGAGATCGCCTGCAACATTATGCCGCCATAAAACAGTTGAGCATGCTTTGATCTGAGCAATAAAGGTTTTCCAGTCTACAGCGCTTTTTGTTGTGCCATCAGTGACGGCCTGCCAGTGCCTGCCGGTATGATTGTACTTTGCATAACAGCCGACAACCTTAAGTCTGCAAGTGTCTGGACATGATCCTTTGTGACTATATGTTGTAGTGATTGGACCAGTTTTGCTGTTACCGTTAGTAATCGAATAGTTTTCCATTACTCACAACCCTCGCAGATAATACCGACCGGTGTAATGATGTGACTGCCAAGATCCAGATTAATCGGCCGATTGCAGTCTATGCATGGTGGTTCGTTGCGTGGTTTTTCAGCATTAACTACAACTGCAACCAGTTGAGCGCGTATAGATTCCGGGCAACAGTTTTCTGCGTCGATTCGCTCAATCACAGAATATAGTCCGTTTAATAGTTCTAGTTGTTTTTCCTGGTTTGTCATTAGATAACGCTCCCGATTTGAAACGCTATAAATGCAATAATTGATAGCAGTGCAACTGCATATAGTTTTACAAGTACCATTTTGTTTATCCGTATATATATAAAAGTGATAGGTATATGCTGACTTTTTACAGTCAGCCGTCCGATACTATCAAATTCAGATAATGACGAAATACAATAAACTAAAAATGTGACCCAGTTCCTCCTGGTTAGTTGACTAGTCTATGATGTCGATGGCGCCAGGGTGTGTCGATGGCATCAGAGGGTGATGTCGATGGCGCCAGGGTGATGTCGATGGCATCAGAGGGCAGAATTATGCGCTAAACTATTGATATCAAAGGAATAATAAATTAATTTTCGATATCTGGTCAAAAGTGTGAACTATGCACTATTCAGATTCCCGAAATGCCGTAATATTAACCCATCGCAGCCACATGGAGACACTGACAACTTATGACACAATCTGACGCCTCGCGACACAATGGCCTCGCGGGGATCGGCCGGATCGCCAGGATTTAGGGTGACACGTCCACTGCCAGGATGACACGGCAACTTCGACTAGCCAGGACCGAAAAGGGAGAAATCCGTCACAAAATTGGACGCTCCGGCTGTATTATGCAAGCCATTCAATTTTTTTTTTAATTTTCAAAATCTCTATTATAGAAGCCGTTCAATTTTTCAATTTTTTCTCCAGTCGGCGATAAATAAATTCACAGACCCGGTGCCTGGTATTGAACATAGCCACCTCACCCCTGGTACGCTTCTCAGATGCATTTAGCCAGTCTATAGACCTACTACTTACTCTACTGTTGGGAACTTTGCGCTCGCAGTGCATGTTTGCGTAGTACCAGCCAACCACGTCCTCAACGATAGGCATTATCAGGAACCTGACAACAGTATCCTGGTTGTTATTTGCCATATGATCACTGCTGATCTTTTCCAGGGAGAATTTCATCAGCAACTTATAGACTGAATTATTTTTGTACTCCTCTTCCCAGTTTTCGTATGAATTCTTATCTATGTATTTCATGTGATATTTTCCAGATCAACTTCTGTTGCGTATTTAAGAGTGAATAACTGGGTATTATTTTTACCCGGTGTGAGTGCCTTCCCACAGAACAAATCGCCTCCCGGGGTTAGGGGTATGCCCCCAGAACAAATCACTCCCCAGGGTTAGGGGTATTCTTTTTTGGGCTTGCAGTATTCGCAATTGCACGGCTCGACATCACCGCTCTCAAGCTCCGCCAATATGTATTTCCAGTCCGGTACTTTTATATCGCACCAAACCTGCATTACGTGAGTACCGTGGGACGAGAAGATATATTCCGACTCACAAAATAGTTCGACAGTCCATTCTTTATAGAGTGGGCACTTATACTGAACGACTGTGACATTGAGTTCGTCAGCTCTTTTTAAGAGACTGGCTTTAGACATATGTAAGCACCTCGTCTGTAGAACAAATACACTTACAGGGTTTGGGGTATACATCTAAGCCCTGGCAGACTCTCCGCTATAACTAACGATTAACCATGAAGCTCCATACTTCTCCCTGACAGTGCCAAGGAGTTGGTTGTATGGACAGTAGATGGTCACTGTCTTTCTCTTGCCTGTGTGCTCATCCTTGAGCTTCACTGTAAATGTCATTTTCTCAGCCATTAGAATTTCTCGCGTAATGGTCCACACCGTATACCCAGTCCCAGGCTCTGCTAGCATCAAGAAAGCTTCGACTTTTACCTGAATCAAGATTGTTAAATTTAGACTCGTAAGTGGAATAAAGATCACCAGGGTGTTTGGTTATACTTCTTCCGTTCTGGTCGGTAAAAACGTTACCAACTCTAATGGTCTGGGATGGATCAACTACAGGTCTTTTATTTCTCATTACAGCACCTCCGCAGTAAACAGTATGCGATCTCGTGAAGCTCGCATGTTGTCGATGAGGCTATCGATAGTCTCTTTGAATGCAACGTCATCTGGGTCATCGCTACCCTTGACATTATTTAGGTGAGCCATGATTGCAGCACCCAGGAGGATTTTGCGCCGGGTATCAGACTTGCGATCAATAACTTGTACAGTTTCAGAAGTTGACGTAATATCGTCGAAGTGATCTTTAACGCCAGCAATGACTTCTTCCTTCTGATGGATGTTGAAAGTCCAGGCGCTCTTGTTGCGGTTAAATTTGCCGCACAGTGGTCGTGCAACCCTGGTGACGAATTTCATGTTGCGCTCAGGGGTGTGAACCTCGATAACTACGTCGTTGATGATTCGGATATTTGCTTTCATGTGTGTCTCCGGTGATAGATGGATGTGTCTAACTGATGGGGTACACTTTAACAAGATTTACGAAATGACGTAATACAAACATATTTATTATGTGATACAGTACACAAAAATAATTCAGGAAATTTAATATGGCCAAAAAAAGCGAACAGAAGGAAGGTGTCGAAATTACCGATGACTTCTTTTTTGATAGATCTATGCTGGATCCAGATGAGTTTGTTCAGGTTCGTGGAGTGATGACACACAAGTCTGCTGTCGATGTGATGAAGGCAGTTGCTTTGGCAATGCTGGATGTCGCTGTTGACCCTGGCAAGCAAGATCCCTCAGGAAACCCAAAAGCAGTTGTGGGTAGATTTTATAATAACTCTAATTTTCCTGTGATCATTGATTCTTTGGAGATTACCCACAACAGGAAGAGGAAGGTGTTGGACTCTCATTTCATAGACAAAGCAGTACAGCCCGGTAGGAATGGGTTAGTGACACAGGCTGAGTTAGAGGAGGCGAAGAAAAGTGGCTGAAAAACCTGAGACAGCAAGAAATAAAACAAAATCAAGCAGGGCAAAGAGGCAGCGCGGATACATAGAGAATTATCGTGCCAGGCAGAAGGAGATGGGCAATCTTGAATTAAGAAGTCTGATTCTTCCTGATGGCTACCAAGAGCTTTTTAAAGCGATAAACTTCAGGGTTAATGAGTTAGCTGCAGAGGGTGACAAGAAGGAGTACGAGACTGACGTGGTGTTCAGGTTCAAGAACACCACTGATTGTGATATGACGCTTGGAGATGTCTTTGTAGTTATCGACAGGAAGAGGGTGGAGGTGACTGAGTTGAGTGGCGTCGTTGTTCCAAAGAGGTCTTCAATGATTTACAGGAGGCATCAGCTGGACAGTTACCTTGCTAGCTTATAGGAAATTATCAGCGATCTTTTGTGATGCGCTAATCTCAAGCCTGGTGATTGTGCTCCAATAATACTCTTCGAATGGCGGATGCCAGACTCTCCAGTATGTGCTCAGTGATACGTGTAATTTGTTTGCACGGTCCTGAGCACTAGACTGATTGCCGGTCTTGCCTTTACCACCGCAATCTTCACATTCAAGCTCACCATTGGCTATCTGGAAGTGGCCAACACCTTTGCATGTCGTACACATGAATGATCCGATCATATCGTTGTAGGCGCACGAAGACAGCACGACGCTTGCACTGGTCCTGGTGTCTATAGTCTGGTTGCGTTTCTTTTTGCTGGTTACATCTGCAGCCCACACCCAGTTCATTATCTCCTTGTTACTATAAAGCTCTGCTCTATAACTCTGCAGTCCGCGCTGACACAACTTTACTTCAGACAGGTATTTGCACCAGATAAGGTTCTCCTCTGCTGGTGAAAGACCAGACATCAGGGTTGCCAGTTCCTGACCGGCAAGCGCAGACGAACCTTTAGTGGATCTGATGTTCTCGATTGATGCCGGGTCTATGGAACCAGGCATCATTTTTATAAGCGCCTCAATTGACATGATGTGAGCTAAACAACTCCATATTGACTTGTAAAGGCTTGTAGTCTGTTTGCTCTACAGATACACAACGGTAACGCTTATCGATCACTTCGGTGAAATTGCACGCATCACTGCACGTTTCTGTCATCACGGAGTCTTCGTGCAGATGTCCATGTACGTTTTTAACCCATCTACCAAAGTTGCAATAGTGAATAGGGATGTGTGTGAAAATGCAGTTCCCTACGCCGGGTATGACCACCTCGCGCATCGATCTAACCTTGATGCCAAGCTTTGCGTATTCCCTGTGCTTGTGATCGTGATTACCGGCAATCAAAAGAACCTTGCCATTCATTCTACGTAGAGACTCTGTGCCAAGCCACCAGGCATCGCCCAGTACCCACACAGTGTCTTGATCGTTCACAACACTGTTCCATCGCTCGATGATGTGATCGTCGTGCGATTCAACGTCGGAGAAGCCTCTTTTTTTGGCTATATTGGCGTGCCCGATGTGAAGATCAGCCACTGTGTATAATTTAGGATTCATGTATTTCGCCGATAAAGGAAGTTGAAATGGTTGTGCGCGTCAAGGTCACGACGGATATTAACAGATTTGCCAAAAACCTCAGAGACTGGGATCGTACAGTGCGTGGAGCTGAGAGGCGCTGTCTCACCGAAAAAATGCTTGAGCGTGGCCTCAAGGCTACCAGGGCGGAAGCGCACCGTGCGCTCAAGGGGAGGACGTCTGAAGGTGAGATCAGGAGCATTGTGCGTGCAGACACAAGCGGCACTCAACAGAGAGACGCCAGGGGCAGGTTTACTTCTGCTACAGGAGCTGTCTATGTCAACGTGACTCGTCGCAACAGAACCTCTCAGGTGCTGGCTATGATGTACACCGGAGGCAGGGTAAAAATAGGTACTAGACGCATGAGAGCCATGACTATTGATGAAAAATACAACGTACCTACGATACGGTCGATCATTAAAGCAACGCTCGCCAATGGTCGTTTAATTCGAAGCTCTGGTGGTGTGAAGACTTACTACTCACCCAAGCAGGGTAATCGCAACTACACCGTGGTGGTGTCCAGTCGAGGTACCAGGGTGTTTGAGAGGACCGGTAAATACTGGCGGGCTCGACGAAAGACCGGTACCTATGGTGGTAATCGATCCTCAGAATTGATTGCCTACTTACCCAAGAAAGCGAACTACGAGAGAGACCAGTTTCGGTTCGATGATGCCTTCTTTCGGGAGATAAATACCCACTTCAGATTGGACTCAGAAGAGTGTTTCAAGAGGTTTACAGTGCGTAGTTTGAAGAAAGGCATCAAAAAAGTTTAATTTCATGCTGGGATTGATTTTTCCTTATGCTAGGCCTGGCGAATTTAAGCTTCGCTTGGAATTTAATTTGAAGATTGCTCGCCAGGATGAGAAAAAAAACGGCAATTATTCGCTGGGATTTTTTATGTTGAGCTTTTTTTTGCCGTTTTTTCGCTAGGCCTGGCATAAGTTTGGGACCGGTCCCGGCTAAAATCACCCATATTTGAGTGATTTTAGGTCTCGGTCCCAAGGATTATAGGCACTCCAGAAGCGTCTTTATTGCCAGGATTTGTCTTTTTGGCTGGTCTTTTTGACATAACCTACCCTCAACTCGCTGCAAAACCTCTCTGAGTTCCCTTCTTTTATCAATTAAACTGGCGCTGGTCTCAGTTGTCCCACTACTTTCTATCCAATTTACGAGGTGTTTTGCGCGCCATATTGGCTTCCTCGGGCGAAGGTAATCTGGCCTGGGTATGGATCCCTGATTGATGCGCCTATAGATGGTGGCAGCGGACATTCCAGTGAGTGATTTTAGCGCGGCCATATCGATCTTTTTCTCAGGATCCATCTCTTTGAGTTTGGAGAGGCTCATTCCACCCTCTTCACGGTGAAATTCTTCATGCACTCATCGAATTCCATACGGATCTGCATGCTGTCTGAGAGGTTTAATTCGCTCGCCTCTTCTAAGTGTTTCATAATGCGGAAGTGAGACCCTTCCGACCCGACAAAGACACCGATCAATAAGAAGTGCAGGAGGCTGTCGCTCACGTTTGCAGCATGGGTGATTGTTTCATGTTCGACCGTTTCGGTTATTTCGAATTTCATGATCTGTCCTTCAGTTAAAAGTGAGCTTTCAATATAATTAGATAAATTGAATGACGCAATACAACTAACTGAATTAATTATTCATTCTGAGAACTTGATCTCATTCTCTGACCACGGAGCAACCGTGGGCTAGATATTATAAGATATTGATTTAAAAGCAATAATGAATGACCCCGCCTCCAAAACCCGATTTTTTCAAAGGAAAAACTGTATATAAAACAATAACTTACTAATTTGGTCCACGGTATCGAAGTGTGATCTGAGGTATAGTAAGGGGCAGGATTAGAGGGCAGAATGTAGGGCCATTTTTCGCCCTCTGAGGACTTCGATTCCGTGCCTAATCTCACAGCTGCGCTCGTTCGCTCGATCAAACCGACCGAGAAGCGCAAGAAATACTACGACGGTCAGAACCTGTACCTGGATGTCACGCCTAAGGGTACGAAAACCTGGTACGCACGCTGGTGGCTGCACGGAAAACCACGCGAAAAACGCATCGGCCGGTACCCTGAATTCACACTGGCGTTAGCCAGAGAGATGGCTGGACAGATCGCCGATCAGGGTGCCGACAAAGGCACCCGAACGACATTCCAAGAGACCGGTGACGAATGGCAAAAAGTCAGGCTCGCTGACCGATCCTTCACGACTCGCCGACGCGCTATGGCGCTGCTGGAAGGCGACGTGTATCCGCACGTTGGGCTCATGACTACAGGCGATATCAAGACACCTGACCTGATACCGATTATCCGTCAAATCGAAGCCAGATCCCCTGACATTGCTCGCAGAACGCGAAGCATAATCTCCCGAGTTTTTCGCTTCGGCATGGCAATGGGACACTGCGATTCAAATCCGGCCGAACCGCTGTCTGAGATCGCCGCTCCGGTAATCAAAAACAATCTCCCTGCGGTGGTGGACCCAAAGCGTCTTGCGTTCCTCCTGAGGCTCCTGTGGGGCTACACAGGGCATGAACACATCCGTGTGGCTTTGAGACTGCAGGTGATGCTCTACCCGCGCCCTGGGGAGCTGCGCACAGCCAGATGGGATCAGATCGACCTGGAAGCCGCTGAGTGGACGTACAAGCTCTCAAAGACCCCACCGGGCAAGAAGCCGCGCATGCATACGACTCCGTTGCCTACGCAGGCCGTAGCGCTGCTCAGAGGCCTCAAACCGGTCACGGGTGAGGATCAGTTCGTGTTCCCATCACAGCGTAGTACAGCGGCTAAGCCGCGCCCAATGAACAACGTCACGATTGGTCACGTCTACGATGCCATCGGCATTGATCGCAAGGAGCAGTCTCAGCACGGGTTCCGTGCAACCGCAAATACCATTCTAAATCAAGTACATAACTACCCCTACGATTGGCGTGAGCATCATCTCGGGCACGTTGTGCGGCATCCGAACGGTACCGCTTACGACCGGGGTGATTTTCTGGAGCAACGACGCGGGATGCTACAGGCCTGGGCAGACTACCTGGACACGATCAGGGCTGACTCCAACACGGGGGCATAAGGGCACCGGGCTGTGCCCGTGATTTTGGGTTTGAGACGGGACGAGAAAAAAGCAGTTGAAACTATATTGGGGGGAATAGTTGTGCACAGCTATTTTTTCGCTCATTTTTTCTTTTTGCACAACTATATTTAAAATATAGTTTTAAATTACTTATAATCTTAATCCCGATCTCAAAACAAGTATAAGTATATGAAAATTAAGAAAAATAAAATGAGACCAGAACTTGGGACGAGAATGAGACCAAGTTCTGGTCCCGAGTTTTAAAATGTATCTTTTGTGTAACGCCTCTGGTTTCTGAAGTCCTTTTTGACTCTTTCAATTCCACCCACGTCGTTTAATACCGGGATATCCGCGTATCGATCTCCATCAGTCGCCGATATCCTTTCTCCAACAGACCAACCGGATGCTTTTAACGCTCTTCCAGCGATCTTTGTAAACGCAGTCACCTTCCTAATGTCAGTTGGATCCAGCGCTCCCTCATGAAACCTGAAAGCCACCTCACGCGCTGTTATGGTGTTCTTGTCATTGACGCTTTTTTCAATCCAACCGGCCATTTCAGATTCCATTGCATCCCTTGCATCCTCAGCTGTAACACCACCGACTGCTATCTCCTGTTGTTTAACCTGCTCTGGGGTGAGTCTAGGTATCTTCCCATCGGCCTCACGATACATGTGCAATGCATGAGCCCATATTTGATCGCGTGACTCCTGAAGCTTCTGGATACGCTTGCGCTGCTTCTTCGGTGATAATGGTTCAGTCTCATTAACCTTTATCGGTAGCCAGCGCCTGGCAGTCATCTCCTTGGTCAAAAAGTCATCAGTGTTTGTGGTTGCCACCGGCACCCAGGTTCGCTTCACTTCACTCGATTCTCGTGCGTAAGCCTTCCTGGCTTTGTCAGCATTGGTGGTGATGACATTCTTTAAAATGCCTGACTCGCGCTTCGAAAACTGATCTACCTCGGCTATCTCAACAATCCATTTTCCTGATGTTGTTTCAAGCAACTCCTTAGCTCCTGAAAATATGTCAGCACTGCTGGTGAACAATGATTCATCTGGACATAGCAGGTTAAACGTTTCGGACTTACCTCGACCAGGTTGACCATATAACACCAACACCTGGTGGAATGGAGTGCCAGGTCTTAATGCTCTTGCTACTGCCGCTATAAGCCATATTCGTGCAACGTCTCTGGCCCACTGATTGTCCTCAGTTCCTGCTATGTAGTCGACGATAAACTCGTCACCCCGTGTCTTTCCATCCCACTCAGGGAGTGATTCGAAGTATTCTTTTAGTGGATTAAATTTGTTTTCCATGGCTGCCTTGGTTAATGAGTCTATAACTAGATTTTTGGGTATAGCCCTGCCTGTTTGCCAGGCAGCATTGTTACTTCTGTATTGCGGGTAGTCTTGTACTGCCACATGCCATGTCGTGTAATCAGAGTCTGTAAAGGGTCTGCCATTAAAAACCTCTTCGGGCTCAAGAGGCTTGTTTCGGGTGGCTGGAGATGACTGCATGTTCGTAGAGAAACCTCTCCATACAGTGGTTTGCATAAGCTCATTGAAAGCAACAATGCCTGACGCAACGTAATCGCCAATAGCTACCAGTATTGTCCTTGGGTTTACTCTTATCTCACCTGCATCAGCAAAGTCATTCACGCTCAGCGACCCAAATAAGCCGCCTTTTTTGCCGCTATTTCCATCACCGCCACCGCTACCATCACTGCTATCAGATGTAGGAGGTGGTCCATCATCTGAAACATTCGTTTCTTGTCGAATTTCAGGTTGCTGAATATTGCTGACATCAATTGAATCGAATCCTGTTTCATCACTTCCTACCATCCTGCCCTGAACACCATCATCCTCTGAACAGAGCTTCACCATCTCCTTGTAGCTCGGTAGTCTGGTGGTTATAGATGCTTTGCTGTCGTTATCTAGCTGACCAAATAAATGCAGTCGAACAAGGTCAAATGGGTTTAACTGAATACCGTTGTAAGGATCTGTCTCGTGGTACGAGTGAAAGAAGCTGCTGTCCTGTCCCTTATCCTTTCTATCGTCTGGATAGACAACACCACCAGCGGTGCTCGTAGCAAGATGGTATGTGTATCGAGGCTCAGCAAACTCCTCTTGATTATCAACGGGAAACCATACGTCTGACAGGAACTTTTCCATCGCTTGCTCGATGTCATAAGCTGCACAGAAAAAGCCTACAATGCCTATTTTTTCGCTACCAGACTGCTGTAAACCGTTTTCACTGGGTGTGTAGTTTCCTCGTACAGTCCTACCTGTGCTGTTCTTTACCTGGGGCCAGGTCGAGGTGTCCGTATAGCTACCACCGAACTCGTGCTCCCACATTGCATCGAGATACACGATAGGATCAAACAGGTAAGCGTCATTGACGTAAAGCTCGAAATTATCATCGCTACACTCTGCGGGCCAATACATCAACTGCTTTGCGCTACTACTACTCTTTACATCGCAGTAATCGGTACCGATCTTGTAACACAACAGTGTTGCCAGTGCTTTATAGACATCAAGATCTATAGAAAATGATAGTGGGATGATGACCCGGTATCGAGGCTTCTCTGGCGGGTTACTACCCAACGTGTGATGCATGAAGAACTGGTATTTACCAAGCACCTCAAACACCTTGTCTTTCGTTTCTGGTTTGGCTTGATCGATATCGATGGTGATGCCCCATCGATTTAATGGCCAACGCCTCTCAGGATCTTGCTGTCCTAGCTGGTACCAGCCAGCGTCTTTTAACTCAGCCTTTTCCTCTTTTGGTAATTCGTTGTACTCCTTTCTCGTTACATCTACTATCTTTACCTTCTTTAATTTGTTTAATAACTTCTGTAGTGTATATTCAGTTTCCTTGCCGACCTTCCTTTTTCTTGAAGTGCCGCAAGTTAATATTATCGTGGTTGACTTATTATCTTCGTCACCTGTACGAACAATGTTCATTTTTGCTCCGATACGGGTTGTAATATGAACGGTGATGTTTTTTTTGCCGGTCAACCAGTAAATCAGAACTTGGTGCTGGAGGTCAATCACAAAAATAACAACAAAGGATTAGCAAATTGAGTCTTGGAAATGAAGTGGCTGGTAGAATTACCAGCAGAATGAAGGCGTTAGGTTATAACGGAGTCGATCTGGCCGACATGTGCGGCGTCTCACCTGCCACCGTCCATAACTGGACATCAAAGGGGGTTGTGCCCAGGGGTCATAATCTTGTTACCCTGTCAAGGGTGCTACAGTGCTCCGAGCACTGGTTAATCAATGGGGGAGATGAAATCCTGGCAAGCACTTACCGGCCGGTTGCGGTCGAGTGCGAACAGATCGACATGAAAAATGGTGACATTCATGTTCGCGAGCTTCATGAGGATGACATTGGACCACCCGAATACAACTATCTGGTTGCCTTCTCCATCGACAACTCGATGCCGGTAAGCGTGCCAATGCATTCCAGATGCGTCTTTCAGACAGGTGATGAGGTATACGAGGAGTCGATACACCTGGTCAGGATCAAAAAGGATAAGCGTCTGCTGATACGTCGCTGCTTTCAGGAGGGATCGTCAATCAGGATGACCTGTGAATCACCGAACTACGAAAGCATTACGCTGCCCGGTAAAAGTGTAGAGGTTATGGGCGTTATGTGTAATGTGACTATATTTTACCGACACAAGGATTACGCCAAACTGTGAATCGGTTCACAAAATTAATGTACCTGAATGATTGACTTCAGGTACCTGTATAACTAATCTTTGTCCCCCGTTAACTGCAATCTATCACAAAGCGCACATGACACCCGTCCCAACCACTGAAATTTTCAAGCAAATCCAGGCAGTGGACCCACAGTGGGACGAGGTCCGTGAGAACATTTATCATGTGATCTCTCAAGCGCTTTTAGAATTCCCCGATCAAGACATCAGAAACAGGCTGGTTGATTACTGTCATCAGGAGATTGGATTCGCCATCATTCCTGTTTTTGACGAAAAAACACGTCTTGATATGAATAACCATGAATTACGTCACCTTTTGAAATTGAAAAAGGATATAGACAAAATTGACGCAGGGAGGATTGATTTAAACAGGGTACAGGTTGCATGCCAGGCATTAGCTCAGACCTCAGGGAGGGAGACTGTAACTGAAATAATCACGAAAATAGCCGGAAAGAAATGCAAGCTTTCCGATCTTAAACCCAAAAAACTCATCAAGATTTTTCATGAGGTCCAATACAGGATGGCATGGGAAACGGTGTTTGGAAAAAAATGACAGCGATAATCACCACTGCAACTGGGTTCCAGTTCGACCTGCAGGATCCTAAAGAAAGCTACATATCCGTACTGGATATAGCGCTAGCGCTTTCGAATATTTGCCGTTTCACCGGCCAGATACACGAGCATTACTCGGTAGCCGAGCATAGTGTTCTAATAAGCCACATGGTGGATTCGAAGATAGCCTTAAAGGCTCTATTGCACGATGCCGCTGAGGCATATGTCGGCGATACGAGCTCACCACTGAAGTCTCTTGTTCCGGCTTTCAAGGATATTGAAAGCAACATACAGAGCGTGATTAATAACAAGCTCACCGGTCCCGTTAGCGAAGACGAGGCGAAGGAGATAAAAGCGTTCGATATGGTGCTTGGGTCCAGAGAAGTTGATTACTTCTACCGTGGTGGTCCCTCTTTCGTGCCAAATGGCAAAAGCACATTGTCTGCCAATGACTCTTACACACTATTCCTGGAGCGCTATATTCAGTTGAAAGACTATGACTGAGAAAGATGACAGACCAGCTCATGCCAGGCTAGGAGCATCAGGTAGCTATAGGTGGCTGGCATGCGCTACATCACCGGCCATGGAAGACCACTTTGAAGAGACGAGCTCAGAGTTTGCTGACGAGGGCACTCTCGCGCACGCTGCAGGAAGCTTTTGCCTCTACAACAACTGCGATCCTAGTGTGCTTCTTGGGTATGACCAGAATCAGTTAAACGTGCTCACCGAGCAAGATGACATCACCCATAAACTTAAAACCGTGATCGCTGGACAGCGATTCGAAACTACAGAGAACGACGACACTAATGGATAAAGATTCAATCAGCAACAAGAACAATCTGCCCAGCGATCACTACGCTGAAAAAGAGATTGGGCCGATGATACACATCCCACGAGAGGATGACTTCCATACACTCATCGATCAGGTAGAAGCGGCCTCTCACCCTGATGACGGCGATCTGGAAGAAGCCGATGCGGAGATCCTGTTGGAGGAGATCTCTAACCGGGATTACGCTACATTCAATGAATCTGGCTTGCAGTACGACTGGGAGGCTGGCAAGGCTCTGCTTGAAGTGTTCGATAGCATGGGTCCGCGAAAAATTCGCAAGTATCCTGCATTACGTCTTTTTCAGGAAGTGTTGCGAAATCACTATGCTCCTAATCGAGCTGCATCCGATGATAGAGACTCACTGGCGAAGCTATAAATGGCTGATGAATTCGACAAACAAGTGTCGGTTGATATGGCTCGCCATGTGCGAACCTATATCAACAAATGTCGCGAGCACTTTGCGGTTGCTGACCGCATCTGGATCGAAGAGAAGGTCGGCATGCCTTCTTACATCAAGTATGGTTTTGGCACTGTTGATTGCGGTGTATTAGTCGGTGATAACTTGTATCTATATGACCTTAAGTATGGCAAAGGGATACAGGTATGGGCCTCAACACCGCAAGCTGCTTACTACGCTGTTTGTATTATTGATACATACAACATCAAGCCCAAAAAGATAGTCTCAACCATCGTGCAGCCACGACTCAATCATATCGATGAGCATGAGTACACTTACAAACAGATCCTGGAAATGGCTAACACCTTCAAAAAGGGTGCTAAGCGAGTAGCCAAGATGGACCGGATTGTTGAGAAGATTAAGGCTGCTGAAACTGAAGAAGAGAAATCACGCCTCGCAAGCAAGCTGGAGTTCGCCATAGGAGATCATTGTGGTTTCTGCAAGGCGAAAGTGCAGTGCAAGGCCAGAGCCGCTTATATCGAGCAAGAGGGGCCGCTGACGACCATCGGATTTACCGAGGTGACCACTATGTCGACGATGACGGCACGCGACCAATGGTGTGAGGAGCAGGCGCTGCTCATGAACGATGAGGAGTTAGCCAAGCATTTTGCATGGTGCGATTTTGCGGCACGACAGTCGAGCGCGATCAAACAGGTTGCAACACAGCGTGTGGCTGCAGGTAAGAAACTACCAGGTCTTAAACTTGTTGCCGGTAGGTCAAGTAGAGCGTGGAAGGATGAGGTAGCTGCAGAGTTCCATCTACGTAAAGCTGGTGTGCCTGAAGATGATATTTATAAGCGCTCGATGATTTCCGTCTCTCAGGCAGAGAAGGCGCTTGGTAAAAAACTCGGTGATGATCTTGTTTTAAAGGAAGAAGGTAAAGGCACATTAGTTTTGGAATCGGATCGCAGGAAAGCGATTGATCCGATGTCACAGGGAGAAAGTGAAAACTATTTTACTGAGATTTAAAGGTTGCGGCTGGGCTGGCAGAGGCTAGGCGCGGCACGGTCGGGCCAGGAGCGGTTCGGCGCGGCATGGCATGGAGAGAATCCCACCACCTTCGGGTGGTGGATCTCGCACAAACAACAAAAGAGTTAAGAACAGAGTTCTCTCTCAAGAGAATTTTGTCCTTAATTCTTGACGCGGCTTGGCGGGGCGGGGTGAGGAGCGGCGAGGCAATGCATGGTTTGGTAGGGCATGGCATGGAGAGAATCCCACCACCTCCGGGTGGTGGATCTCGCATTAACTTATAGAGCAAACGACAAATTGAGATACGGTCCATCTTATAAGCAAGCAAGACTCGAAAGGATAGAGTTCTCTGGCGGGAAATGCGAGTGCTGCAATTCAGAGGACTGGCTTGAATGTCACCACAGAGGAGATGACTACAGCAAAGATAGAAGCAACACCATGACCATGAAAGATGTGATTATGCTATGTAAAAAATGCCACGACTTTCAGACTAACAACAATAGATCAGCTCGATTCAAGGGCAAGCATCACATTGTTAAACCGACGAACATAGGCGAAAAATATTATGCAAGAACTAAAATTAAAAATGACGGGTGTAAGCCCATTAATACTTCACAACGGACAGATGGCGGACCCTCAAAACGAGTGGGCAAAAGAGTTAAAAGCTATTTCAGGAAAGCGGCACAAAGTTGATGCCGACTTGGATGAAATGAGTCGTATTGAGTACTTCGCAGGCTTATATATGACTGACAATGGTCCTTGCCTAACAGACCTTTGTATTGAAGCCTGCATCATAGCCGGAGCAAAGAAATTCAAGCGTGGTCCAGATGCAAAAGCAGGTATCTTTGCTGATGGGCATGCAGATCTAGTTTATGACGGACCAAGGTCTCCTGAAGGGCTTTTCGAAGACAAGAGTTTTGTTTTGCGTGTTCCGGTAAAAGTTGGTCAGTCAAAAGTGGTTAGAACAAGACCTATATTTAGAAGTTGGTCGTGCGTCTCTAACATCACCTACGATGAGGATGTTATCGATGAGAATGAAATTATTCAGTTTGCAGAGAAGGCAGGTCACGTTTGCGGTATAGGTGACTGGAGACCAAAGCACGGAAGGTTCTCTGTAGAAAAAATTTAACGCTGGCGATGTTAAAAAAGTAATATTACGCCAAATATTGAAACTTAAAAAGGGTAAGAGAAACGGCTATGGCCAAAGACAAAAAAGACAAAAAGTCCAAGAAGAAGAACAAGGACAAGAGCGAGAAATCATCATCCGGTGGCGCTAAGGGTCCAGTAGCGATCCTTAGTCACGACGGCGACCTCACCAGCTCTAATGGCAATCCTATACCAGCCATTACGCGGGTATACGAGACCAGCGGTCGTGTGAACTACATGTTGAGCAATGTGCGCTGTTCATATCCTCACCTGTTCGAAAAGCCGAGCTTTGACAACGGTGAAGGCTCTCGTGGCATGAAGGTCATCTTCGACATGAATGACGAGCGCGATATGGCGATCAAGGATGAGCTAATGAAGCTGATCATGGAAACTCACGATGCAAAAGAGAGCTGGAAGGAAAAGCCGCTTGGCAAAGATCGCCTGGCACTCCGAGAAGACGCGAGCGGTGCGTGGGCTATGAGTGCCAATGCTTCCGGCGATGCACCGATCCGTGTGATTGCGCCAGACGGCAAGACGCTCCTCACTCAGCAGAACACCAACATCTACTCCGGTTGCTACGTGAACTGCCGAATTTCGATCTGGCGCCAGAACACCCATGGTGGTCGCGTAAACGTCCAGCTGATCGCCGCTCAGTACTGCAGAGACGGTGAGCCACTGGATGGCAAGACAGTCCTTGAAGAAGACGCTGTGGGCGGCTTTGAAGCAATGGATGTAGCTCCTGCACAAGAAAATTTCTAAGAATACCCCCTACCCGAATTAAATCGGGGTTCCAGGCCGCATTTTGCGGCCTGGCTTTTTCGCTCAGCGCGCTTCCACGTTTATCGCGCCTGAAAAAAACGCAAATCCGTATATGGCGAAAATGGTGAAATTTTTCTTTTTTCTTCAAGTGGAAAACCTATGAGCACAGAAATTCAATCTCTAAATCAAAAGATTGCGGAACGTGTCGGCGAGCAGCTCGTTGATCTTATTCCACCCGATCAATGGCAAGCCATAGTCGACAGAGAGGTTACAAAGTTCCAGCAAGACACAGCACCACAGATCATCAGAGAGATGCTTAGCAAGCAGTTCAGGGATGACTTCGCGCTGAGGCTTGAAGGCATAACCAGGTCAGCTGAATGGAACGTCGCTACGAGTGAGTACGAGAACGAGGTGCTCACCAAATTCATCGCTGCTAACGCGGGTGAAATATTCAGCGGCATGTTATCCGCTCCTATGCAGCAAGCCCTTCTCAACCTTCGACAGCAACTGGGAAATTACTAATGAAATTTGATCAAGAATACCTTGCAGTTCTAAAGCACATCTTATCGAGTGGCACTGACAAGGGTGATCGAACCGGCACCGGTACGCTATCCGTCTTTGCAGCCAACATGCGCTTCGACCTCCGTGATGGATCCATACCCTTGCTCACATCGAAGCGCATGAAGTATGAAAATATAGTAGGTGAGCTGCTGTGGATGCTGTCAGGCAACACCAACGTCCGAGACCTTGAAGATCAGGGTATAAAAATATGGTCAGCCTGGGCCGATGAGAATGGCGATCTAGGACCAACTTACGGACGACAATTCCGTGATGCTGGTGGCATCGATCAATTGCTTGAAGCGCAGCGACTGATCATTGAAGAGCCTGGGTCTCGACGCATCATCATCAGTCTATGGAATGTAGCTCTGCTCACTCAGATGCGACTACCACCCTGCCTGCACACTTATCAGTTTTATGTTGACACAGAGACTCACGAACTGAACTTGCACGTCAACCAGCGTAGTTGCGATTTCATGTTGGGTGTTCCATACAACATAGCTTCTGCTGCCACATTCTTGCGCATGATGTGTGCAGTGTCAGGCTATATGCCGGGTGAACTGGCGTGGACCGGGGTAGATACTCATATCTATCACAATCATATAAAGCAGATGTCCCGGCAGCTTGCGTCTCCTATCTATGACTCACCAAAGCTGGTGCTCAATGACCAACTGTCATCGATAGACGAGTTTCAACTGGAAGACTTCCGGTTGCACGGTTACAACAGGGATCTGTATCCGGTCATCACAGGGGATGTGGCAGTATGAACCGTATAGATTTGGCTGTATTCGCAAGAATACAGAGCGACAAGGATCAGTTTGATGCATTCAACACAGGGTATTCATTCAACCCTTTACTGGTCTGTCCTGCCGCCTACAGGAACCCCATTAATGAGCAGATCAAAGAGCTTGAACTGAAGTACATCACTGTGGCCTCAGGCGTGCCCGGATTACGGGGCAGGGTTGCCATAAAGGTCTACCTGTTTCGAATGCCTGAATTTACTGAAGAGGCGCTCGCTCGCACACTAACTTACCCTGAGTCTATCTATGACTGTGGCATAAGCAGAGTGGAGCACCTGGCGTGAAGTTTAAGCTGGTCCCTGACGCCATTAATGAGGTGTCAGAGACTGACGTCGAGAATGCAGTTTGCAAGTACGCCAGGACCAAGGGTTGGTTGCCAAGGAAGTACAAGACACCTGGGAATCGAGCCTCCATGGACAGGATATTCCTCAAAAACAAATGCGTTGCGTTTGCCGAGGTCAAGCGATCCGGCAAGGAGCCAACAAAAAAGCAGTATGAAGAAATACAGAAGTACAAAGACATGGGTTTTATCGTTGATTGGTTCGACAACGTTAACGATGGAAAGAAGTTTATAGACAGCATAGAAGAACATTTTTTTGGATAACGATATGAATGATTTCCCTTTTGAAAGTATTGAGTTTAAGTCAGCACCACCGGATAACTCAATCATAATACCGAGCGAGGTTAGACGACCACAACCTACCGATCATCAGCATTCGATTATAGAGCAGATAATGGGTGATATTTTTGCTGCCCAACACACCTGTTTATGTGGGGGAGCTGGCACCGGAAAAAGCTTTGTGACTGGATACCTGGTCGACATGTTACGCGACTCTGGCCTCAGTGTTGAGGTGGCTGCAACCACGCACAAGGCAGTAAACGTGATCGCTGAAAACCTGCCTGAGGGTGTGCACTGCGGCACCATACACAGTGCTCTTGGATTACGCCCTGTCGTCAACGACGAGGGTAAGGAGATCATGAAGCAAGGCAGGAAGGGTGACACACTGCCTGACGACTTGGACGTCCTCATAGTCGACGAGATTTCCATGGCTGGTACCGATCTTTACAAGTGCATGATACGTGCGACTACACAACGAAGAGTCAGGACAGCAGAAGAGAAGCGAGTCTTTGGGGATGATGCCTGGGTGAAGCGCAAGCGAATTGTACTGCTGCTGGTAGGTGACAAGTGGCAATTGCCACCGGTAGGGGAGACCATGTCACCGTTTTTTGAGGACTCAGTGATACGTTTCCATGAGCTGACCGAGGTGCATCGACAGGCAGCTGGCAGTCCGATCATCACCCTGGCTACTGGCTTACGAGAGCACATGATGGTCGGGGCACCACTGCCCAGGCTAGAGAACTCGAAGAAGATTAAGTTGTTCGATGATTCGGTCAAGTGGAACAACAAGGTTAAGAAGGGGATGAGCAAGCGCTCTGACACCTCCAGGTTCATCGCGTTTACAAATAAGAAGGTTTTGCAGGCAGGGTATGCTCTGCGCGCTCACATAGATGGTTTCGAGGATACGATGCCGAGAGTCGGTGAGGTGTTCGTTGCCAATCAACCGGTCACTGATGGCGAAGAAGTGTTGATCCCAAACAATGCTGATTGCCAATTCATGGACGTCAGGGATTCAAACATTGGCGGCATGACTGGCTGGATGTGCGATGTAATGTCAGGCAACAGAGACAACGTCCATGAGGTGTTTCACCCAGCCAACCAGGCACTGGTCAAGCAGGAGCTAAAGAAGTTGGCTGAGAAAGCTGCCAAGACTTCTGAAGAAGAGGGTAGGGATGCTGCCAAGCCTCTATGGCGTGAATACTTCAAGATGAAGCAGTCAGTATCTGATCTTCGTCCCTCATATGCTATGACAGCTCACAAGTCACAGGGCTCAGGTTATGACCATATATTTTTGGATCTGCGAGATATGGCAACGATTGCCAGGTTCGACAAGTCCATGTATTACCGAGCAGTCTATACAGCGGTAACACGAGCCAAGAATAAGCTTCATATAATGGGCAGTATGGTTCAGTAAAGTTAATTACAACAATAGGGGTAAGTGAAATGTCTAAATATTCGGTAGGTGAAAAGGTAAACGTGTGGTGTGAGTGCGGATGTGTAGATATCAAGGGGACATTGATTGCAGAGGTTATTGAGACACCAAACTTTGTCAGGTTTGCAGCGATGCTTGCCGGGCTTCCTACGTCAGATCATCTCTACATCGTAGAGGCTGGATTAGAAACACCGTATCCAGAGCAAATGATTCACCCGTTTGACGATGGCGATAGCAAAGACAAGTCGAAAGACATAGATCAACCATTGCCAAAGTTCGATGAAATGATGGACAAACTTAAGCGATCAGAAAAACTAGTTGAGGAAGTTTAAATGTTAAAAGTTAGATATAGAGACCTTGATGGCAACACCAAGAGTGAGAGATACGCCAACTGGATGTCAAAGATCAGGGCTGACAAAGAGAAGGCACTAGCAGATGCCGAGGACGCTGAGATGGGCGTGAAAATTATTCGACCTCTTAATCTGGTTAGATCTCACAAGCCTAGAGGTCAGGGTCGCTTTCTTACCTGCGCTTTCTGCAGTGGAAAAAACTACTACCAATGCTGAAAAAGAGGTATCAGTGGAGAACTAATGGAGGGCAATGGTGAGTAAACTTACGCGCAAAGACATGCACGACTATCAAGTTGATGCCTACGGAAAAATCCTCAATGGCAGAAGGAGCTTGCTTTTAGCTGATATGGGCTGCGGTAAATCGATCATAACCCTTACAGCTATCGCCGACATGATGGATGTCTACAAGACCAATGGCAAGAGACTCAAGGTGCTGATCGTAGCACCCCCTTCTGTCACCAACAATGTATGGGAGCAAGAGGCAGAGTTATGGGAGCACACCCGGCACATTAAAGTAGTGCCACTGGTAGGTACGGCAGAGCAGCGCGCCAGGAAGATGGAGATCGATGCTGACATCAATGTCGTATCGTTTAACAACCTCAAGAAATGGTCTCTCGATCTGCAGAAGAAGCTTGCTGAAGAGAAGGCAACAGAGTTCCCCTATCAGTGGGTGGTTGTGGATGAGAGCGGCATGCTTCGGACACCTTCTTCTCAGCGCACTAGGCTGGTTAATAAACTTTGCGCCTACGTTCCCAGAATAACTTTGTTGACAGCAACACCGGTTCCGAAGAGTGAATACAATCTGTTCTCCCAGATCAAGATACTTGACGGTGGAAAGCGACTAGGCAAGACGCAGCAACAGTTTCGCGAGCGGTACTTCACCGTCACTACACACGATGGTGTCGAGACCATCAACATACGTGACGCGGAGTGCAGACAGAAGTTGATAGAGCGCATAGCTGACATCTCATTCCGCTATGACGCAAAGGATCACTTGCCGTCCAAAGGTGTCATCAACAACACCGTGTGGTGTAGCTTAAGCAATAGCGCCAGGATGCTATACGACGAGTTCTTTGAAGAGTTCATTGCCTGGCTTGAAGAAACCTCTGTGATTGATGCAGTCAACTCAGGTGTTCGATTCGGCAGGCTACATCAGATTGCCAATGGCACTGTGAAAGACACTGAAGGCAATGTTCGTATAGTTCATTCAGGCAAGCTTGATCGACTCCTGGACACTATCGATGCCCTGGCCCCAAGGAACGTTCTCGTTGCTTACACGCACGTAGGTGATCGTGATCGGATTCTGGATGTGGTTGAGGGCTCTGTGCACTTTAAGGGCAGCTCAAAGAAGAAGCTCAAGCGATGGAACGAGAATCCTGATAGCGGCCTGGTGTATGTACTCTCACCCGCTTCTGCTGCGCATGGCTTGAATATGCAGAAAGGTGGCTCTGACATCATCTGTTACGGCATACCAACCAACAGCGATGAGTACACACAATTGATTGGCCGAGTCAATCGGCAAGGCCAACAACGTGCAGTGAGTGTGCATCACATTATGACCAGGGGCACTGTTGATGAGCAGATCTACAACACGATTCTGCGA
>CAKZVB010000259.1 GCA_937922015.1 uncultured Granulosicoccaceae bacterium | reverse complement strand
TTACTGGTAGTCTGCGCGGTAGAAGTCTGCGTAGCGAGAATGTGCCATGGCGAGGGCCCTTGTCTTAGTAAATGATGGTACGATCATTTGAGGCGCATACTCATTCGTACGTAACGAAAATGATCGATAATCACTATCGCCTTGGGCGCACCGTCAGGGCGCGTTCGCAGTAGCAGAGGTTCTACCGCGCAGACTCCTAGGGTTCTGCGCGGTTGAACGTCAGCCATTGCGAAAGCTCTGACAGTGCCGTGGTACTTGCTTCAAATTCTAATCGCAAACCGTCGATGGCGGAAATCCGCCATAAATTGGCGATGCTGGGCGGATCGGGTGCGGATATCCACCACTAAAAGTCATGGACTTGGGCGCCGCCAACGCCAATAATACTAAGCCTGACAGAGTAGCTGCCTGGGACTTTGTCATTGCAGAAATCGAAAATACGATCACCAACCGGTAAAGACCGAATCCTTATTTAGGCGTTTAGTTGCGGTCTTTGACCAATAACCACACTGGAAGAGTAATATGATAAGAAAACTGATTGTAGCCTCCACATTGGTGCTGGCTGCCACTAACGGCTACGCCGCTGACGCTTGTCAGGACGGTGAAATTGTCATCAAATTCAGTCACGTCACAAACACCGACAAGCATCCCAAGGGGATGGCTGCTACTTTACTTGAGCAGCGTGTTAACGAAGAAATGGATGGCGTGGCCTGTATGGAAGTATTCCCTAATTCGACGTTGTATGATGACAACAAAGTACTGGAAGCGTTGTTACAGGGTGATGTGCAACTGGCAGCGCCGTCACTGTCTAAATTTGAAACGTTTACAAAAAAGTTCCGTTTGTTTGATCTGCCTTTTGTGTTCAAGGATATCGATGCGGTTGATGCTTACCAGGCCTCTGAAAGTGGTCGAGAGCTGCTTAATTCCATGCGCCGTAAGGGCTTGCAGGGTCTGACATTCTGGCACAATGGTATGAAACAGATATCAGCCGATCGTCCTTTGTTAGTTCCTTCAGATGCCAATGGTCTGAAGTTCCGTGTACAGCCATCAGATGTTTTAGTGGCAAATTTCAAAGCAATTGGTGCTAATCCCCAGAAGATGGCTTTCTCTGAGGTGTATGGCGCGTTACAAACTAAAGTTATTAACGGTCAGGAAAATACCTGGTCAAATATCTATGGTAAAAAGTTCTTTGAAGTACAAGACGGTACAACCGAAACCAATCATGGTGTTATTGACTACCTGGTGGTGACTTCTACTGACTGGTGGGCGGGTCTTCCGGATGAAGTCAGAGAACAGTTCGGCACTATTCTTTCCGAAGTAACCGGCGAGCGCAATGCTGCCTCTGCAGCGGTAAATGCAGAAAATAAAAGGCTCATTCTTGAAGCAGGTGGTGTTGTACGTACTCTGACTGATGAGCAACGCCAGCAATGGATTGACGTAATGTTGCCAGTATGGAAGCAGTTTGAAGGTGACATTGGCGCAGACGTAATTAAAGACGCTGTCTCGTTTAGCCAGTAGCAACCCACTGTGATACGCCTGCCCGCTTTGATTAAGGCCTTCTGACAAAGCTGGGCAGGCGCATTTTACAAAATCACACCGACTCTATTGTCGGTGTTTTTTCAAGGAATCCTGGTTGCATGAACGATTCATCAACATCGAAGTGGTCTGCATTTTTCGACTCAGTGGAAGAAACCCTGATTGCATTAATTCTCGGGGTGATGACTCTGATCACATTTATAAATGTGGTAGCACGCTACGGGTTTAACTCAAACATTCTCTGGGCGCTTGAATCAACGGTATTTCTATTTGCCTGGCTGGTACTGATCGGTGCTTCTTATTGCGTGAAAAAGAACCATCATCTCGGGGTCGATATATTAGTGAACGCTCTTTCATCCCCTGCTCGCAAAGTGCTTAGCCTGCTGTCGGTCGGTGTTTGTCTGGCGTTCAGTCTGCTGGTTTTATACGGGGCCTTTACGTATTGGCTGCCGTTTGCCGGTGAACGAGCCTGGTATGAAGTTGACGATATACCGGCTCCGGAATTTTTACAGGCGTTATCAGGCTCAATGAACGAAGGTGAGCGCTGGGAAAAACTACCCCGTTTCATTCCCTATTTTTGTCTGCCGCTCGGTTTTACTTTGCTGACTCTTCGTTTTCTGCAGGCTGGCTGGCGAATTTTACATGATGAACAAAAAACGATCATAGCCAGTCACGAGGTTGAAGAAGTCGCAGAGATGACAGACGCAGCTGAAGGAGGGCAGCGGTAATGGCTATCTTATTCCTGTTCGGGATGGTTATCGCCTTTTTGTTTATAGGCACGCCAATCGCGATAAGTCTTGGTATTTCGTCAGTAATATTTTTACTGCTAAATTCAGATACTTCCCTGGCGTCTGTAGCGCAAACACTCTTTAGTGCTTTTTCAGGGCACTATACTTTACTCGCTATACCGTTTTTTATACTTGCCTCCACATTTATGTCTACCGGTGGAGTGGCGCAACGAATAATTCGTTTTGCAATAAACAGTGTAGGTCACTTTCAGGGTGGTCTTGCAATAGCCGGTGTGTTCGCCTGTATGTTGTTCGCTGCGTTGTCCGGATCATCGCCGGCAACCGTTGTGGCGATCGGATCAATTGTGATCGCCGGTATGCGGCAGGTCGGATACACCAAGGAATTCGCTGCAGGTGTTATATGCAATGCGGGTACGCTTGGCATTCTTATTCCGCCGTCTATTGTGATGGTGGTGTATGCCGCTTCGGTTGATGTATCGGTGGGACGTATGTTTCTGGCCGGTGTGATTCCCGGGTTAATAGCCGGTTTTATGTTAATGCTCGGCATTTATATCTGGGCTCGGATTAAAGGTCTGCCATCGCAACCCAGGGCCAGTTTTTCAGAGTGGTTTTCCTCTGCCCGTGAAGCAGGTTGGGGATTGTTTCTGATTGTTATTATACTGGGCGGAATTTATGGCGGTATCTTTACGCCGACAGAGGCTGCTGCGGTTGCCGCGATGTATGCGTTTGCTGTATCAAATTTTATCTATCGCGACATGGGGCCGCTAAATGGCGCTGACGGCGAAAAATACTCGGTATGGCGACGCCCTCATTCTCTAATAACGGCATGGTTTCACCCCGATACCAAAAAGGCGTTGTTTGAAGCAGGAAAACTAACTGTTGTATTGTTGTTTATTATTGCCAATGCACTGTTGTTAAAGCATGTGTTAACCGAAGAGCGTATTCCGCAGGCAATAACCGAAGCTATGCTGGCAGCAGGGCTTGGGCCTGTTACATTTTTAATTGTGGTTAATCTATTGTTGTTAATCGGTGGTCAGTTTATGGAACCGTCCGGGCTGATTGTTATTGTGGCCCCGCTGGTCTTTCCGATAGCAATAGAGCTTGGTATTGATCCGATTCATCTGGGGGTTATTATGGTGGTGAATATGGAAATTGGCATGATCACCCCGCCGGTCGGCCTTAATTTGTTTGTGACAGCAGGTGTTGCAAAGATGTCTGTACTGGGCGTTGTAAAGGCGGCGCTGCCGTGGGTCGGTATTATGTTTATCTTTTTGATTATTGTGACCTATGTGCCTGCGATCTCAACATGGCTGCCAACGCTTCTGATGGGTCCCGAGATCATCACCAGGTAGAGAGCTCTTGAAGGAGTAGCGGAGGGTCGTGCCAGCCCGGTTTCAGGCTGGCACGGTGTGTTGCTTACTTCTTCGTTGCAGTCTTTTTAGGCTTTGTATGTGTCAGTGGAGAGGCTTTATCCAGACGCGGATGGTTTTCCTTAAAACTAGTGTGCAGATCCTTTTCTTTGTCCATTGCTTTTAGCGTTTCGAAAATAGCATGGATTGCTGCCAGTACGTCACTGGTATTGCCGCTTTCAGAAATTGTATGCATATTACGTATCGGGAAGCCGATAGAGGTGGCCGCACAATCAATACTTGCAAGAACCCCGGCCATTCCGTCGGTGCCGGTATCGTTGCCGCAGACATCAATTTGCATTGGTATGTCATGCTTTAAAGCGCTGGTCTTGATATGTGCGTTAAGTTGCTCGCTAACAATAGCACCGGATGACAAGGTGAATCCCTTACCCATCTCCAGCGGTGACATATTGCGATCGCCAATATTAGGTGCTGCCACGTAGTCGTGATTAACGTCTACGGCGATTATTGCGTCTGGTTGTAGTTCACCGGCCATAACGCGACTGCCGAAGCGACCGATCTCTTCGTGGGAGGCGAATGCAAACATGGTTCTTACTTTTTTTAACGCCGTGCCTTTCGCCATTAAGCGCGCAAGTTCGGCGGCGACAAAGCAGCCTAAACCGTTATCGAGGTAGGCGCCATAGAAAGTATCCGGACTGAAAGAACGTTTGATTGGCCGGTTTAGCAGCAGGGTGTCACCGGGGCGAATGCCCAGCGCTTCTATTTGTGCGGCTTTGTTTTCGCCATGAATCTGTAGTTCGAGGTAAATCTGTTTAGGTGAAATACCTTTTTCGCCGGTGCGTTGGGCGGGTTCAGAAAAATGGATAGCACCAAGGGCTTCTACCGTACCGCCATTAATCGCCCGGTACTTTCCGGGTTTTGCGGGGTCTTCGCTGAACAAAGTGACTTCGTGGCCAATCAGTGTGCACGGCAGAAAAGCATCGCTGTTGATCCAGATTTTTCCATCAGCACCGATCTTTCTAACCTGCATGCGAATTTTATCGGCATGGCCGATCACCATCAGGGTGAACATATCGTCCTTTCCAGGATGGGTATCCCATACAACTCCGGCGTTTCCTTTAAAGCTGTGCATGCCCCAGCTCCCGGGAGCAAATTTATCGAAGGCAGGTTTAATTACGCCGTGTGTCATGGCGCTTTCCAGACCGACCGGGCTGGGGGCCGCGAGAATGTCTCGCATGAATTTAAACTGGGTGTCGGGCATTGGCGCAAGCCAGGGATTTTTCTGAGCCATGTGTTCTCGCTTGTGATTATCTTATTAAATTTAAAGTTGAGTAATTTGATGCCCGGTTAGTGCGTACAGTTCTTCCAACTGCAGACGCAAGGCGGCAATTTCTGATTTGAGGCTTTCAATCTCTGCAGAGGGTGCGGTGCTCCTGGGCGTTTTAATCGGGGTCTCGGGCATTTGAATCTCACCGCACAGAATATGACCATACCGATCTTCCTTCTGACCACTTTGGCGTGGAATTACAACGGCAATGGCTTCTTCGCCCTGCGTCAGACGTTCAAGGCTTACCATCATGTCTTCACGATCGGTGAACTGATAGAGACGCTGTGTACGGGTCATGAGCTCGCCAGCCGTTTGCGGGCCGCGCAACATCATGACTGACATTAAGGCGTGTTGTTTTTTACTTAAATTGTATTCATGGGTGAAGCGTTGTTCGTAGCGTTCGCTGCGTGCTCCCATGTCATAGCGCACCAGACGTCGGGATTCCAGTTCACGCAGACACCTGACTACTTCCCCCTGTTGGTAATTGCTTACCGGCTCGCGATTCGACTTCTGGTTGCACGCATTTAGCAGAGCATTGGCGGTCATCGGATAGGCGTCCGGGGTCGAGAGTTGCTTCTCCAGCAACGCGCCTAAAATTCGACACTCAATGGCACTTAGGACACTCGCCTCAGGCTGTGCAGATAGCGACTCAGTATTGTCGTCGACAGGGTTGTCAGTAGTAGCGGTTGATTGTTCAGGGTGTTCCTCATTCATAGTGATCGCTCGTCTTTTGGGCGGTGGTATTGTGCCGTTTAGAAGTATAGTTGCAGATCGGGGAATCAGTGTCTCACGTGGTAATAAAATAGCTGGCTGTTGATGCGTTTACAAATTTCCACCCATGCCAAGTAAATGTCGAAGATATTCCACTCTTTTTCGGTTGGCGTTCATATCGCTGTAACCGACTCTTGATGACGATCTGACGTCGACTCTGTCAGCAAGTTTTAGCAGCAAAACATCATCAATGAAACCAAACAAAGTGCTGGTATAGCGTGCTGTGACCAGATTGTTTTCTGTTTTAACTACAACGCCGCCGCTGGCTTCGACAGCTTGTTGTAAGTGCTGCAATGATAGGTCAGAGATAGTTATCGGGCTGATATAGTGGTCGCTGCCCGTTTCTGCTGTGCTGCACACGCAATTGGGTTTGTCACCACAAGGCGGAAGGCCGCCACTGACAAGTACCGGAGGCTGCATCTTGGCCGAGCTTTTGGCGCTGCCCATGAAAAATACGACGATTATGGCCGTCAGCAGTAAAAGAAATATAAGTAGCTTGGTCATCTATGGGGTCACGAAAAGGTGTCTGTAGCGCATTGTACCTGTTTGCAGTTGCCCCCTGCCAACCTGTGCCTATCCGGAAACAGGCGCTACTGCGAACCGCGCAAGCCGGGGACCTTTCACGGACCACAGGCAGTTGCTTGTGTATGACATCCGCCCGGGCAGAATCCAAGCTACCAGAGTGATTCTTGCCAATGGATGGGCACTGACTCTGCAACTTCGCCGGTGTTACCTTTGAGGGGTCGATATTTCCCTCGATCTGTTTCGCGGATAATTGTATTCTGAAGGTACGTGGAGCAAGGGCATTCAACTATGGGCACAGAAACAGAACACCACCATCACCATAAGCCGGTTTCAGAGATTGAAGAGCGTGTAAAAAAGCTTGAGGCATTACTTGTTGAGAAAAAGCTGGTCGACCCGCGCACGCTGGATCAACTGGTCGATACCTACGAACATCGCGTCGGGCCGAAAAATGGTGCCAGCGTTGTAGCCAAAGCCTGGGTTGATGAAAACTATCGTGACCGTTTGCTGGCCGATGCCAATGCGGCGATTGCAGAACTGGGCTACGGCGGCAGGCAGGGAGAGCACATGGTTTGTGTTGAAAATACGCCGACCGTGCACAACATGGTGGTTTGTACCTTGTGCTCCTGTTACCCATGGCCAGTATTGGGGTTGCCACCTGCCTGGTACAAGGCGTCAAGTTATAGGGCGCGTGCTGTGTCTGAGCCCAGATCCGTGCTGGAAGAGTTCGGCGTCAATCTGGACCAGCAAGTCGAAATCAGAGTGTGGGACTCCACTGCCGAGATTCGTTATCTGGTATTGCCCATGCGACCGGATAATACCGAACACCTCGATGAATCTGCGCTGGCTGAGCTGGTGAGTCGGGATTCCATGATCGGTGTCGCCACTGTGGCAGCGACGGTATGAATGGCGCACACGACCTGGGAGGTAAGCATGGCTTCGGTGATATTGATCGCAGCCAGACTGAGAATTTTGCCCATGAGTGGGAGGAGAAAGTCTTCGGTTTAACCCTTGCCTGTGGCATGTTGGGCAAGTGGAATCTTGACCAGTCGCGTTTTGCGCGCGAGAGCACTGACCCGGCCGAATATCTTGCCAGTGGCTACTATGAGCACTGGTTGCACGGGCTGGAATTATTGCTGGTAGAACAAGGTGTGGTGACAAGCGATGAGTTACGCAGCGGCAGTGTTAACAGTGCCCATCAACCGTCAGCGGTAGCGCCTGAAAAAGTGGCCGCCATTCTGGCCACCGGCGCTCCGACGCAACTGCCGGACACCACACAACCACGATTTAAAATTAATGATCAGGTAGTGGTGATAAATCGCAATCCCCGCACTCATACCAGGGCACCTGCGTATGTGATGGGGCGGGTTGGTACCGTCATCAGCCATCATGGATCTCATATCTACGCCGACGAACACGCCGCTACTGCCGTAAAACAGGCTCGGCATTTGTACGGGGTCAGGTTTGAGGCGACTGAGCTGTGGGGAAAAGATTGTGAGACAAAAGGCACCAGCGCGGTATTTCTGGATTTATTCGAGCCCTACCTGATAAGTCTGGCAGACCATGTAATGCGATTGAACATCCATATTGCAGGTCCGGCTGATGAATGATCGTTCCGTGCATCTGGCCAATCTCGGGCTACCGGTGGCGGACGGTGAACCGGTGTTTGAATCTCCCTGGCAGGCGAAAACATTTGCGATGGTGCTACAGCTTCATGAGGCAGGGGCATTCAGCTGGGTTGAATGGGCAGATGAGTTAGCACGGACTATCGCTGAGCACGAATTGCATTCCCCTGTTCGGGGAGGCGAGGACTACTACACACTGTGGCAGCTAAGCCTCGAAAGGATCGTTGAGCGAAAAGGTCTGCTAGCCTGACAAAATTGAACCCATCCGCTTTTTTTGAGCCAGTAGCCCTGGATAGAGTGCATGGTTCACATGGTTTTACTGTCTGTTGACTGATTTGCACCTGACGGAGCTTCAGAGTCCATTTTTCTGAACAATTGCCGCTAGTTTGTCTGATGAACTATGCGATTGATGAGGGGTTGATTCTGCCAATCCCCAAACCGGAATCTCAATGGGCGTATTTAGAAAAACAGCAATAATTCTGATAACAACAGCACTGGCTGCTTGCGGTGGTAATGACGATATTGTTGGCGCTATTGATCCTGATTTAGATCTGGATCTAATTCGCAGCCAGCTCGATATCAGCGCGCCGCAGGCAATTAGCCTGGATGATGGGGCAGTGCCAATCACCAGCGGTAGCTGGGCCAGGTTTACCCCTCAGAGCACCTGGAACTGGCAACTCAATAGCACCCCTGACGCGCTAAACCCCAGTGATATTAATCTGGAATACGATGCCGATGTCTATGTAGTCGATATGTTTGCCCAACTGCGCAGCGACTCCATCACCGCATTGCACGACATGAATAGAAAAGTGATCTGCTATTTTTCGGCAGGAACCTACGAATTCTGGCGTCCGGACAGAGATCTGTTTGCAAACTTGACTCTGGGTAACCCCCACCAGGCCTATCCTGATGAGCGCTGGATGGACATCAAAGACCCGATGGTGGCGAAATTGATGGCCAACAGGATGGATATGGCGGTCGCGATAGGTTGTGACGGAGTTGAGCTTGATAACGTTGATGGCTGGATACCAAGCGCAAATTCAGGCTTTACATTCACCCTTGAAGATCAACTACAATTTAATAAGGTGCTTGCCAATGAAGCTCATAAGCGGGGCCTTGCAGTGGCATTGAAGAACAATGTCGAAATGATTACTGATCTGGTTGATTACTTTGATCTCGTGATCAATGAAGAGTGCTTTCAATATAACGAATGTGAAGGCTATCGACCGATGATAGCCAGTGGGAAGCCTGTATTAAACGCTGAATATAAAGTGTTTAGTGCAAGTGGCGATGCCTTGTTACCGGTTTCAGACTACCCGGCCGAGCGCGCAGCACTTTGCGCAAAATCCATAGAGTACGGGTTTCAAACTTTGTTTCTGCCAATTGAGCTGGACGGAACCTTTCGATTGACTTGTCGTTGATCTGTACAGGAAAACTGTGATGGTAACCAAACGCAACAATATGTTGCTGGCGGCGTTGTTCGCGTTGCTGACTGTCGTATCCTGTTCGTCCGGGTCCGGGGTTGATGTTTTTACCAACACTGCAAACGGTGGTGAAACCCCCGGCGATCCCGATCCGGCCCTGGCTTTGGATTGGTGGAAGCCAAAAGCCAGTCAAAACCTTAGCTGGCAATGGCAGCTGCAGGGTGAGATTGATACCAGTTTTGATGTGGATGTGTATAACGTTGATATCGCCACCCCCGTGAGCAAAATACAAGAGCTGAAAGAACGCGATATCAAATTGATTTGTTATTTCAGTGCCGGCACAGTCGAGGCATGGAGACCGGATGCAGATCAATTTCCGGTTGCTATTCAGGGTGAACAATACGAAGACCTGTTCGATGAAAAGTGGCTGGACTACGGTGACTTTCAACAATTCGCACCGATCATGCAAGCGCGTATGGATTTGTGTAAAAGCAAAGGATTTGATGCGATCGAAATGGACAATGTGGATGCACATAATTATGAAAGTCGGGACGAATGGGGCAACGTTGTAAATATTGGTACTAACTTCAACATGACACTCGATGAAAGTATTGCCTATATTTTGTGGCTTGCGGAAGAGGCGCATAGTCGAGGTTTGAGCATCGGCTTGAAAAACGCCGAAGAGATGGCAGAGACTGTTGTAGACGATGTTGACTGGATGTTAACTGAAGATTGCTATGTCGATTCCTGGTGCCATGCGGCAACGGTTTTTATAGAGGCAGACAAACCGGTTTTTATGACGGAATACGAGGACCTGGTACCGGACTTTACACCGGCCTGTGAGTTGGCAAAGTCACTTGGTTTCACCGCAATCTGGCGGGATCCCTCATTGGCCTTGGGCACCTATCTCGCTTGCGAATAGCGCCATCGGCACGCCTGTTTTTTATCAGGCGACTAGAAATTAACCTTCAATCTTTGTTTATGAGGCTTATGGTTTCAGATAGCCGTTATTTCGCGCTGTTGCTTTTATTAATGTTGTTTGGCTGTGACAGAGCGTCTTTAACGCAGCGTGTAATTGACGTCGCGCTGGCTGATGAACAGCATCAAAACAAGTGGTGGCAACCCGCCGCAGACGAGCGACTTAGCTGGCAATGGCAACTACAGGGGGCAATCGACACCAGTCACCGTGTAGATGTCTACAACATCGATTTTGAGACTGATCAGGCTGTTATTGATGAACTCAAAGCGCGCGGTGTACGGCTGATTTGTTATTTTAGTGCCGGCACTGTGGAATGGTTTCGCGATGATGCCAAATCCTTTCCAGCATCAGTGATTGGTGAGCAATATGTCGGGTACGAAGACGAACAGTGGCTAAACATCGCGGATATCGCCGCTATTGCACCGATAATGCAGGCACGTTTGGATCGTTGCGCAAGCAGTGGTTTTGACGCTGTTGAAGCGGATAACGTAGATGCGTTTTATCACGAAAAAACCGACTCTGATGGCAATGTTATAGAGCTTGGAACCAGCTTTGGTATCACTCGGGCGCAAAGTACAGAGTATGTATTGTGGCTGGCGGCACAAGCGCACAGGAGAGGGCTGGGCTTTGGTCTGAAAAACGCCGAGGCACTGGCACCGGCAGTGTTGGAACAGGTTGACTGGATATTAACCGAAAATTGTTTTGTCGATAACTGGTGTGAGCAGGCAAAGATATTTGTTGAAGCCAACAAGCCGGTATTCATGGCGGAATATGTCGAATTGTTGACAGACTTTGCCCCGGCCTGCGAGATGGCCAGAGAGCTGGGTTTTAGTGCGATTTACCAGTCAGTGGAACTGGCCGGTTCGAGTTCTTATCAGCGATGTGAATAATCCGGAAGATAGAACAGTCATCATCAACTGTACCGGACCTATCGTCCGGTGTGTGAAAACTACGCTGCAGCATACTGTCTTGTCTGTAGCTCGCGTCTGGCTTGTGCTTCGGCTGTGTACAGTGACGTCGGCCGAATAAGCAGTCTTTTGATACCGATATCTTCACCGGTGTCTTCGCAAAAACCATAGTCGCCTGTGCGAACCCGGTGCAGTGCTTTATCGATATCGCGGATTAAATTGGTTTCACGTTCTTTCATATGAACCTGAATCCAGTATTGTTCTTCCTGCGTTGCTCTGTCTGATTCATCAGCTGCACGCTCTACGTCAAGATCTGTAATATCAGGGCTTTCATCAGCCATCGTCAGAGACTGCCGCATTTCCAGCAACCGCTGGCGGAAAAACTCCAGCTGTTCTTTATTCATGTAATCCTCTTCAGATGCCTGGAGGATTTGTTCTTCCGTCAACATGTAGATAACTACCTCAGTAAATAGTAGTAAATTCGGTTACTTAACGATGGAAGCGAAAGCTTTACTTCGAAAAGATTCAATATATGGCTGGCGACTTGTGGCGGAAAAACTTTAGAAAATTAAATGTGACGGTTGTCATATTCCATTTAATTATAGAATTCTAAAAGTGTGACCTGTGCCCGTTGTCGATAAGCCGCGTAAGCTTTGGTATTGAGCATTAATCGCGCCCAAAAGCAGGGTGGGGTTTTGACTTGTTCGTTGTTTTTTGGATAGGCTATTATTGAGCCAGAGTCCTCTGCTCGGGCGTGCCATGTAGATTGCTGGTCTTACAGCTATTAGACGTGCCATTTAGACTTCTGCTCTTACAGTTGCTTTGGCATTCCAATTAGACTTCTGTACTTACAGCTGCTTAGACGTGCCATCCCTGGCGTTTTTTCGAAGCCAGTCCCTGGCTCTACGATTCACTTTTCAAAGACGGAAAAGTAAACAAAACGCCTCTTTTGTTTTATCCGCTGCTGCCTTGCCCTTCGGGTGCCTGCAGCATTTTTTGAAATCATCCTCCGTCGGGCCGCGCCAGACGCACAACCCTGTGCTACTGGCGCTCACGCACCATCCATGGCGCTTTGACCCGACTCCGGATGATTACAAAAAACAAGGCAGACGCTATTGAAAGGGAAAACTGTCAGGGGGTTGGCTTTGTTCTAATAAGCAAAAGCAGGGTGGGTGAGCTGGTTTAGGTCAGGTCGCCAAAGCGCGATTGGAGCA
>CAKZVB010000258.1 GCA_937922015.1 uncultured Granulosicoccaceae bacterium | reverse complement strand
GGTAGGAATATTCGAGGCTGAGTTGCGATTGTTGACCGATCCCTATCGATAACCCGGCGGAGGCAAAGTAGCCGTGGTACCAGTCACTTGTATTGGCAAAATTAGAAGCCGCCTCAATTTTTGCAGAGGCGAGTCCCACGGCAAAAAATGCAGCGGTGCCGTAGTTGAAAGTCATCGGCCCTTCAAGTTTAAGTCCGGCTGTGTATAAGCCATCAAGAGATAAATTGACTGAGCCCACCGTGTCATCGGTGGCTGGAATATTGGCGCTGAGTTGCAGTCCGACCCCGGGGGCGATCCAGCGCCCGGCCTGAACAGTCAGAGCGTAGTTATCAAAGGTTGAATCACTGATCGAGGTGGTCTGTTTCCCCACGCCAAAAACGGCGAAGTAAGGAGTATCGGCTATGGCCGAGCTGATGCCGCAACAGGTGAGAGCGAAGGCCATTGTCAGCCTGATCGCATTATTAGCTTGAAACATCCAGTTGTTTGCTCTTGAAGATTGATTGAGTTCGCAGTAGCAGAGGTCCGCGCAGGCTCCAGGCCTCACTCAATTCATACGGCAAGATCAGCGCCAGATCTGCGGCGTCGGTTGCCGAATTCATCACGAAAGCGTGTCATGCTGCACTAAGAAGGTGATGTGCGCACTTCGCGGTTAGAGTTGGAATATCCAGCGTTAGTTACTTTTTTCGAAAGTTGACTGACGTTTATATGGCTAGTGCGAGCTGGCTGTTTATAGCGCCGAAGCTCCGTATTGAATACACTGTTAATGCGCTCTGTTTCTTTGTATGGTGTTGGTCTGTATCTTCGAAAATCCACACGCGGTTGGAAAATAATGCATACGGTGAATTCAAACGGTGCGAATATACCTGCACTGGGGTTTGGTACCTGGACGCTGAAAGGAGCTCAGGCGAGTGCATTGGTTGAACATGCACTTAGTGTGGGATATCGACATATTGATACAGCGGCCATTTATGGAAACGAGGAAGCCGTGGGGCAGGGAATTAAATCGTCGTCTGTGCCGCGTGACGAAATATTCCTCACCACCAAAGTATGGCACGCCGATCTCAATACGGCTGACCTTGTGCGGTCGGTGCAGGCGAGTCTCGAACGCCTGAGTGTTGATGAGGTAGACTTACTGCTTGTACATTGGCCGTCAAAAACGATACCACTGGCAGAGACAATTGGCGCTCTAAACACAGTAGTCTCGAGGGGATATACAAAACACATTGGTGTTTCAAACTTTACTGTACCGCTGCTAAATGAGGCGGTTCGTATCGCCGAGCGTCCGCTGGTGTGTAATCAGATTGAGTATCACCCGATGTTGAACCAGGATATCGTACTGGACGCCTGTCGAAGTCATGGAATGTCTGTTGTTTCTTATTGCCCCTTGTTTCGCGGAGGAGAATTGTTCGCCAGTGACCCTGTTGTATCGATAGCGAAAAAATACCAAAAATCCCCGGCGCAAATCGTGTTGCGCTGGCATGTCCAGCAGGACAATGTAATTGCGATCCCCCGTTCAACGAATAGCCGCCGAATACAGGACAACCTGGCAGTGAATGATTTTGAGCTGGCCGATGAAGACATGAGTTTGATAAGTGCATTAGGCAGGAAAAATAAGCGACTTTGTGACTTTGAATTTTCACCGCAATGGGATGTTGCCTGACAAGCGCTCGTATGCTTGCTTTCTCCGATGCAGTACACTGTTAACCGAGCAAATTGACAGACCGCAATCGACATGCCCCGAATAACAATTGCAGTGATCTAACCCTGATGATCCAGACTCCTGAAACGGTGCCGCAGCCGGTGATCCGTAACGTCGGTGTCACCGGCATGCTGGTGACTTTTGGTGATCAGTTGTCAGATGCTGCAAACATCGCCGCTATTTCCTTTCGGGATGCTGTAGAAGCCGCAAAAATCGAAGGTGTGATAGAAACCTGCACCTCTTTAGTTTCAACCTTTGTGATGTTCGATCCGACTCAGCTGTCCAGGCAGGCACTAAAGCACAGGTTGCAAGAGCTGGTCACTGACATGGACTGGTTGGCTCAGCAGGCCGCGTCCAACAGGCTTTGGCGTTTAAAGGTCGCGTTCGGCAATGATCACGGGCCGCACCTGTCTGAAGTCGCCGCGTTGACGGGTCTGACACCTGAGGCAGCGATAAACGAAATTCTTGCTACTCGTGTTCGGGTGATTGCCATTGGTTTTGCTCCCGGGCAGCCGTATCTGGGCACCTTGCCACCCAATTGGGATTTTCCCCGTCTGCCGGCGTTAACCCCTCAGGTGCCAGCCGGTTCTTTGGTGGTCGCACTGCGGCAGCTGGTTTTATTCACTAATGATTCACCCACCGGCTGGCGGCGGATCGGCCAGACAGCCTTTCGCAATTTTGAACCGGATAGTGATTCGCCATTTCGATTGTCTACCGGAGACCTTATAGAATTTGTTCGTGTCACTGACGATGAGATGTCACGTTGTCTGGCTAACCCTGCGCGAGATGATGCAGCCGAACTGACGGAGGCTTCCTAGTGTCATCGCAAACAGCTTGCCTCGAAGTTCTTAAAGCCGGCCCGGGTCTGACCATTCAGGACATGGGGCGTCATGGCTGGCTGTCCTATGGAGTCTCGCGCGGTGGTGCGGTTGACCGCGAAGCGTTGTATGAAGGTGCTGCTCTGTTAGGCCAGGGTGCAGATCATGCGGTGATAGAAATGCCCGCTTTTGGTGGTGAGTTTCAAGTTCACGGTGATTTTCGAATCGCACTTAGCGGTGCAGTGATGCCTGCTCAACTGGACGGCTCAAAGCTGGCCTGGAACGCAAGCCATAATGTTTGTGATGGTCAGCGATTGTCTATTGGTTCTGCCGGCACTGGTGTCTACGGATACTTGAGCGTCAGTGGCGGATTTCAAACCCCGTTAGTGATGGGAAGCCGCGCAACGCATTTAGCGGCACTGATCGGTGGCGTCGTGCAGCCGGGAGACAATCTGTTGGTGGGGGGTGATCCGGAGGCCACAGCAACGTCAGTCTGTTTGCCGCAAGCGACGCGTTTTAACGGTGGCGATATTCGTGTTGTACCGACCCTTCACACTTCACTGTACACACAGTCTGATATAGAACGGTTCGAAAACACCTTGTTTTACAGGTCTTTGCGCAGCAACCGGCAAGGAGTTGCACTCGACTTTGACGGTGCGCCATTTACCGCCGATTCTCATCAGAATATTTTGTCTGAACCAATGATCTCGGGCGATATCCAGATGACAGGTGATGGTTACCCGGTGGTGTTGCAAAGCGAATGTCAGAGTATTGGTGGGTTTGCACGTATCGCGCAAGTACTGCCGTGTGATCTATCTAAAGTGGCGCAGGCCGCAAGTGAAAAACCACTGCAATTTAAGTTTGTCACACTGGAAGATGCCGATGCAGCACAGCAAGCCCACGATACGGAAATACAAACGCTTGGTCGACGGGTTGAGCCATTGGTTCGCGATATTGCTGAAATTCAGGATCTGCTTTCGTTCCAGTTAATCAGTGGTGTTGTGACCGGTCGAGAGTAAATAATCTAATGTCGCGACAAAAAGGTCACTGCAACAATGTATAAGCTGTTATCGGGATTGCGTGTTATCGAAGCCGCGTCGTTTGTTGCAGCGCCTTATTGCACAATGATGCTTGCACAGCTGGGTGCTGAAGTCATTCGTATTGATCCAATCGGTGGTGCACCTGACTATCGCCGCTGGCCGGTATCTGCACAGGGTGACAGTTTTTACTGGGAAGCACTCAACAAGGGTAAAAAATCCGTTTCAATTGACATGAGATCTGCACAAGGGCGTGAGCTGGTGCAGAAGCTTGCCGTAGCCGGTGGCGAAGAGGGTGGTGTCTTCGTGACCAACTTTCCAGCCACTGGTTTTTTATCATACGATGCCTTGCGTGAGTTGCGTGCTGATCTGATTTGCGCGCGCATTATGGGCTGGGCAGATGGTAGTCAGGCTGTCGACTACACAGTGAATTGTGCTGTTGGTATGCCGAATATGACCGGACCAGCAGATGCTGACACACCGGTAAATCATGTGCTGCCGATCTGGGATCTTCTGGCGGGTGCCACTGCTGCGATGAGTATTCAGGCTGCGGTGCAACGGCGTCGTGAAACCGGTGCAGGTCAGGAATTGCGAGTACCTCTTGGTGATCTTGCCGCGGCAACGGTAGCTAACCTGGGTAACCTGGCGGAAGTGACAGTGAATGACTCCGATCGTCCAAGATACGGTAATAGTCTGTTTGGTGCTTTCGGCCGCGACTTTGTCACAGGCTGTGGTAAGCGTTTGATGATTGTCGGTCTGACACGTAAGCAGTGGCTTGCGATTGTCAGTTCACTGCAACTTGAAATGCCGGTCGCAACACTTGAAGCGGATCATGGTGTTCAGTTTGCCGATGACCCCGGGCTGCGTTTTGAATATCGGGTGCAGCTGGAAGCGCTTGTCGAGCAGGGCATGGCTGCGGAGACCTGGGAAGTGCTTGAGCCGCGCTTGCGTCACAACGCCGTCTGTTTCGGACCTTATCAAACGTTGCATGAAGCGTCGCGGCATGACCCGCTTTTTACCGACAATCCGATCTTTTCCACCGTGCAAAATCCAAGTGGTTACAGTTATCCTGTTCCTGGTTTTCCCGCCAGTTTCAGTGGTGAAGAACGTCAGCCACCTGTTGTCGCCTCGCCACTTGGCAGTCATACCCATGAGGTTCTTTCGACATTGTTGGATTTGAGCGACGGTGAGATCTCAAGGCTTGAAGGTAGCGGCATTGTCGCCGCTGCGGTGCAATCCTGATGAGCGTGGCAGACCTTGCAGGGCCCGGGCTTGTTGTCAGTTGTGCAGGCGCCGCTGATACCGCAATGCAGTTTGCCGACGATGCCCTGGACAGGTTGTGCTCCGTGAGTGAACCGGGTGTTTTGTTAGAGGAAGATCAGCGTGCGTTCCACGGGGTGGCCTGGATAAAAACGCTTGCAACAAGTTTGCGTGCCAGCGCTGCGTGGCTGGCCGATCTATCAGCGCGTGGTGCCGTCACAAGAAGCGATGAACTCGCCCTGGTGATCGGCTTCAATGAATTCTTGTTGCAGCTTGTGCACGGTTTGCCGATGAGTCAGACGGAGATTTTTCGACCCTCAGAACTTGCTCTGACCAAGGCCGTTAAAACGCTGACAGCATGTACGGATGTGGAGCTATTCCTGAGCCTTGATGTTAAGCCCGCTCGTGCAGAGTTGACCAGGCTGCTGGCGGCAGGTCATTTGATCAGCGACAGGTTTGGTGATGAAGTGCTGGATCAGTTTCGCGATCAGTTGCGACGTTTTGCAGACGATCGCATAGTGCCGGTAGCGCATCAGCTACACCTGCAGGATGCGCTGGTACCAGATGACTTGTTGCAGGAGATGGCTGAATTGGGCATCTTCGGTCTTTGTATCTCTGAAGAATATGGCGGACTTGGTCTGGGCAAACTCGCTATGTGTGTTGTTACCGAAGAACTCAGTCGGGCGTGGATCGCGACCGGTTCACTGGGAACCCGTGCAGAGATTGCCGGTGAGTTGATCACACAGTCAGGCAGCGAAAAACAAAAAGCCCGTTGGCTGCCGCTCATCGCGTCGGGTGAGTGTTTGCCAACTGCTGTTTTTACTGAACCTGATACCGGCTCTGATCTAGGTGCATTGCGAACCTGCGCAACTGTTAGTGAAGACGGTGACTGGCGAGTCAACGGTTCAAAGACCTGGATTACACACGCCGCGCGCAGCGATCTGATGACCATGCTGGTGCGCACCGACACCACCACTAATGATCATACTGGTCTGTCGATTCTGTTGGCCGAAAAGCCGCGCGGCAGCGATACCTGTCCATTTCCGGCAGAGAATATGGACGGTGGGGAAATAGAGGTTCTGGGCTACCGTGGTATGAAAGAGTACACGCTGTCATTTGATGACTATGCAGTGTCCGCCGATGGTCTGTTGGGAAATGAGCAGGGTCAGGGCTTTCGTCAGCTCATGCACACCTTCGAAGGTGCGCGAATACAAACCGCAGCGCGAGCTATCGGGGTTGCCAGGCGCGCCAATGAGCTAGGCTTGCAATACGCCATAGAGCGGAAGCAGTTCGGCAAGGCGATTGTCGCTTTCCCGCGTATTTCCGACAAGATTGCCATCTCTGCAGCCGAGTGCCTGATGGCGCGCGAGCTCACCTATCTGTCTGCACGTCAAAAAGATGAAGGGCATCGCTGTGACATCGAGGCAGGTATGGCAAAGTTGATTGCAGCGAGAGTTGCGTGGTCATCGGCGGACGCAGCGCTGCAAATTCACGGTGGTAACGGGTATGCACTTGAATACGAAATCAGTCGAATCCTGTGCGATGCGCGGATACTCAATATTTTCGAAGGCGCTGCAGAAATCCAGGCGCAGGTCATAGCCCGGGGTCTTATGCGCGAGCGCCAGAAAACTGTGAATTGAGTTCCACAGAGAGGCCCAAAAGTGCTTTGTTAAGCTAGCAGGGGGCGCGTAAATGTAACAATGGACGAAAATCGAGCGTCACCGGGCTGAGTCGATCAAAAGAACGCTGAGCCAGAAACGTCAACGTTGATTGTTTGATTACCTTAATGACCGGAAAAATGTAAAAATGGCGCTGAAGGACGTGGCAATTCATGGAATGGAGCAAATTCAATTCATCTGGCTTCCAGATAAAAAATTCGTAGTTAAATACGTTTCAATTTTATACGCATGAGAGATCAATTTATGAAAAAGCTATTAATTTCAACTGTAGTAGCCGGGGCGCTGGGCGTTGCTGGTACCGCGTCGGCCGAAGAAATAAAACTGGGCGTGTTTCTAGGGCTGACAGGACCGATCGAATCACTGGTCGCGAACATGGCACCGGCTGCAGAGACAGCAATTGCCGAAGTATCAGAGTCCGGAAAGTTACTGGATGGCAGCACCGTGACGGCTGTCCGCGCTGATACCACTTGTGTTGATGCTGCTGCGGCAACCGCTGCGATCGAACGCCTTATTACGGCAGACAAAGTCAGCGGCGTCATTGGTGGCGATTGCTCCGGTGTCACCACTGCTGCTCTGACCAACGTAGCACTGCCAAACGGTATGGTGATGGTTTCTCCATCCGCCACATCTCCGGCGTTGTCGACTGTTGAAGACAACGGGTTATTTTTCAGAACAGCTCCTTCCGACGCCCGACAAGGCGTAGTAATGACTGATATCATTATGGAGCGGGGCATTAAAGAAGTGGCACTAACCTATACCAACAATGACTACGGTAAAGGTCTTGCTGATGCATTCCAGACTGCTTTTGAAGCGGCCGGCGGCAGTGTGACTATATCTGCATCGCATGAAGATGGTAAAGCTGACTACTCAGCGGAAGTCGGCTCACTGGCATCTGCCGGTGGCGAAGTGCTTGTTGTTGCAGGTTACCTTGATCAGGGCGGCAAAGGCATTATTCAGGGTTCACTGGACAGTGGCGCTTTTGATACCTTCGTACTGCCTGACGGCATGGTGGGTGATGCGTTGCCTGAAGCTATAGGCTCAGACCTGAACGGTTCTTTTGGACAAGCTCCGGGTACTGACAGTGAAGGTGCAGGACTGCATGCAGAGATGGCATCAGGTTACGATGCTACGTCTCCCTTTTCTAACGAAAGCTATGATGCAGCTGCGCTGATAATGCTTGCTATGCAAGCTGCCGGTTCAAGCGATCCGGCTAAATATAAAGATAAAGTGATGGAAGTTGCCAATGCTCCGGGTGAAAAAATTCTTCCGGGTGAGCTTGGCAAAGCACTCGAGATCCTTGCTGGCGGTGGCGAAATTGACTACGTCGGTGCGTCAGCGGTTGAGCTGATCGGTGCTGGTGAAAGTGCCGGAAACTACCGTGAAGTCGAAATTAAAGACGGTGCGCTTTCTACCGTTGGTTATCGCTAGCCTTAGCTGAACAAGTGGCCCGGTATCGGGCCACTTGCCTTGAATTTACTTTCAACCAGCCCTGATCAGTTAACCGGCCGCAGCACGTCGCAACTCAGCTACTGTAATTTAAAAACCCCCTCTACAGTGTTGAGCAATAACCCGCAGACCGGTGAGCAAAGTATGTGTTGATGTGATACACACAAATCATTCTGTGTTTAGAATCCTATGATAAAAATTGAACACCTGACAAAGCGTTTTGGCGGAATCACCGCTGTAAATGATGCTTCTCTGGAAATAGAAAAAGGCTCAATCACCGGGTTGATCGGGCCCAATGGTGCAGGTAAGACCACGTTGTTTAATGTTGTTGCCGGTGTTTACAAACCCACTTCCGGCAACGTGATTTTAGACGGCGAAGACATCACCGGGTTGCCCCCGCATGAGTTATTTCACAAGGGCATGTTGCGGACCTTCCAGATAGCACACGAGTTTTCGACACTGACGGTTCGGGAAAATCTAATGATGGTGCCTGAGCATCAACAGGGTGAAACGTTATCGAACGTGTGGTTTCGTGGGTCACAGGTAAGAACAAGAGAAGCCGAGGTCAGGCGCAAAGCAGATGAGGTAATTGATTTTTTAGAGATTTCGCATGTAGCGGATGAGCTGGCAGGAAATTTATCGGGCGGACAAAAAAAGTTGCTCGAGCTTGGCCGTACCATGATGGTTGATGCAAAAATTGTCTTTCTCGATGAGGTGGGAGCCGGCGTTAACCGAACCTTATTAAATACCATTGGTGATGCGATTATCCGCTTGAACAAAGAGCGTGGTTATACGTTTTGTGTGATCGAGCACGACATGGATTTTATCGGCAAACTGTGTGATCCGGTTATTGTGATGGCCGAAGGGACCGTGCTCGCCGAAGGTACTCTGGAACAGATTAAATCAAATGAACAAGTGATCGAGGCCTATCTCGGCACCGGTTTAAAAAACAAGGCCGCCTCATGAGCTATCTTATCGGTGAGAATATGACCGGCGGTTATGGCGGTGCCGATATTCTTCATGATTGCACTATTGCCGCAGAGCAGGGCGAAATTGCTGTCATCGTAGGACCCAACGGTGCCGGTAAATCCACTGCCATGAAAGCAGTTTTTGGAATGTTGAATATCCATAAGGGCAGAGTGATGCTGGATGGCGACGATATCACCGCGCTTAGTCCGCAGGATCGTGTCGCCAAAGGGATGGCTTTTGTGCCGCAGTCGGCTAATGTGTTTCCCTCCATGTCGGTTGAAGAAAATCTTGAAATGGGTGCTTTCCTGCGGCGAGATGACATCAGTACGACAATGGAGCAGGTCTTTGATCTGTTCCCGATTCTCAAAGAAAAACGACGGCAGAATGCAGGTGAACTATCCGGTGGACAGCGCCAGCAGGTGGCGGTGGGTCGTGCGTTGATGACGCAGCCGAAATTGTTAATGCTTGATGAGCCGACCGCTGGAGTATCACCCATCGTCATGGATGAACTGTTTGATCGCATTATAGAGGTTGCGCGTACCGGTATTTCTATACTCATGGTGGAGCAGAATGCACGTCAGGCGTTAAACATAGCCGACAAAGGTTATGTTCTGGTGCAGGGATGTAATCGCTACACCGATACAGGGCAGGCGCTTTTGAATAATCCTGAAGTTCGTAAAAGCTTTTTGGGTGGATAACATGACAGAAGAAACTCTAAATGCGCTTGCGCTACTTTCCAACTTTGTACTGGTGCCGGCAGTGGCCTATGGCAGCCAGCTTGCGCTGGGTGCGCTGGGTGTGACTCTGGTTTACGGTATCTTGCGATTTTCGAACTTTGCCCACGGTGATACCATGGCGTTCGGCACTATGTTCACTATCTTGTTTACCTGGTGGTTTCAGTCGATGGGATTGAGTCTCGGGCCGTTGCCGACAGCATTGCTGGCGTTGCCGTTTGCTATTGTTCTATGCGCACTATTTGCTTTGTTAACCGACAAATTTGTGTATCGCTTTTACCGGCAGCAACGCGCAGACCCGGTAATTTTTGTCATTGCATCGGTGGGCGTTATGTTTGTGATGAATGGTCTGGTACGTTTTATTATCGGTCCCAATGATCAAAATTTTGCAGATGGTGAGCGCTTTATTATAAAAGCGCGCGAGTTCAAACAAATGACCGGACTTGCCGAAGGGATATCGATTAAAGTCAGCCAGGGGATAACCGTGATAACAATGATCGTTGTTGTCGCGGCGTTATTCTGGTTCTTGAATAAAACACGTACCGGAAAGTCAATGCGTGCTTATTCAGACAATGAAGATCTGGCCCTGTTATCCGGGATAAACCCGGACAGAGTCGTGATGGTCACCTGGATTCTGGCAGCCGCGCTTGCCACTATCGCGGGTACACTATACGGTCTCGATAAATCGTTTAAGCCATTTACCTACTTTCAATTACTGTTACCGGTTTTTGCCGCAGCCATTGTCGGCGGGTTGGGTAATCCACTGGGTGCAATCGCCGGTGGATTCGTTGTCGCGTTTTCCGAAATATCGGTGACCTACGCGTACAAGAAGTTTGCTAACTATATGGTGCCCGGTGATGACTGGAAAGCGGATGGTCTGATGCAGCTGTTGTCAACCAATTACAAGTTCGCGGTGAGCTTTTTAATTTTATTACTGGTGTTGCTGTTCAGACCGACAGGAATATTTGCAGGTAAGTCGGCATGAAGGGTTCCATTCGAAATATTTTTTACTTTTCAGTGATGGCTGGTTTGATTGTGCTGGTGGGCCAATTGCAAAGCTGGAATGTAGCGTTGTCCATATTAAACCTGTGTTTGATTTCATCGATCATGGCATTGGGTGTGAATATTCAATGGGGCTACGCCGGATTGTTTAATGTCGGGGTAATGGGGTTTGCGGCGCTGGGTGGTTTGGCCGCAGTGATCATTGCCATGCCACCTGTGCGTGAGGCATGGGCTGTGGCAGGTAGTGGTGTGGCAGTCGGGATTGGTATTTTTTTAGCAACTTCGATTGCTGCGCTGTTGGTGTATCGAAAGCTGCGCAAAGGCCCGCTTCGTACCGTGCTTGTCATGCTAATTGTGATTCTGGGATATGTGTTGTTGCGCATTTATTTCGACCCCACGACCAAAGTCATTGAAAAAGTAAACCCGGCATCTACGGGTTACCTTGGTGGACTGGGCTTGCCAGTGTTGCTGGCCTGGCCGGTCGGCGGATTGCTGGCTGGTGCTGTGGCGTGGATAGTCGGCAAAGTAACGCTTGGCTTGCGATCGGATTATCTGGCCATTGCCACGTTGGGTATCTCGGAAATTATTGTGGCTGTGTTAAAACACGAAGACTGGCTGAGTCGTGGTGTGAAAAATGTTAACGGTCTGCCGCGACCGGTGCCTTATGAAGTCGGTCTTCAGAACGCGCAATGGTTTTTAAGTCTCTGCGAGCGGCTGGGAGCTGATCCGGTAACTTTCTCCAGTATCTTTGTGAAGCTGTGTTATGCAGTGTTGTTTGCGTCTGTGTTGCTGTTGGTGCTGTGGCTGTCAGAGAAAGCGTTGCGATCTCCGTGGGGTCGCATGATGAGGGCAATACGTGATAACGAAGTGTCGGCTAATGCGATGGGTAAGGATGTCACTGCCAGGCATCTGCAGGTGTTTGTGTTGGGGTCTATTGTGGTTGGAATTGCGGGTGCTATGCTGACAACACTGGACGGACAGTTAACACCATCCAGCTATCAGCCATTGCGGTTTACTTTTCTTATCTGGGTCATGGTTATTGTAGGTGGGTCGGGTAATAATTGGGGGGCTGTATTGGGTGGATTTGTTATCTGGTTTTTCTGGATCGAAGCAGAACCCTTAGGGTTGTGGTTAATGAATTTTCTAACCTCCGGCATGGCGGCAGACAACGCATTGAGGCTGCACCTTATCGAGTCAGCGGCGCATATGCGTCTAATGACTATGGGAATTATTTTGTTACTTGCTCTGCGGTTTAGCCCGCGAGGATTAATCCCTGAGCGCAATCACCAGTAGTGAATATGACCAGTAAGTGAAACGGAGGAGGCGGTGGTGACTAATGAAAATTTCCCGGTAGAAAATTTCTCAGCGCTGGCAGTCGCCGAAGACGAGCCTATTCCCTACCGGGCTCGTGTTAGAGAATACTATTTAGCACTGGGTTACGAGACCCCCTATCGATGGGCGCATTTTAAGGACGTGCCCTTCGCGCCTCTTAAAAAGCCACTGTCGCAGTCGACTGTGGCCATCGTTACTACGGCGGCACCGTTCAATAAAAACGCCGGAGAACAAGGGCCCGGTGCCAGCTATAACGGTGCGGCGAAATTTTTTTCCGTCTATGAAATGGATAGCTCAGTTGATGCGGACTTGCGCATATCGCATATCGCCTATGACCGGCAACATACCACAGCAACTGATAGCAGAACCTGGTTCCCGCTGGTGCATCTTCAGGCATTTGCAAATCAAGGTATTGTTGGCAAAGTCGCACCGAACTTCTATGGTCTGCCGACAGTGCGAAGTCACCGGATAACCATTGAACAAGACTGTCCTGAGTTAGTCAGGCGTATTGCCGCCGCCAGCGTTGATGTTTGTATTCTTGTGCCAAACTGCCCGGTGTGTCATCAGTCTGTGAGCATCGCTGCAAGACAGTTGGAGGCGGCCGGCATTGCAACCGTAGTAATGGGGTGCGCCCGTGATATTGTCGAGTATGTGGGTGTGCCGCGTTTTGTGTTTAGCGATTTCCCGTTGGGAAATGGCGCTGGTAAGCCGCATGATGAGCAATCGCAAAAGTCTACTCTGAAGTTGGCGCTGGATACGCTCTCAGGTGCTCCTGCCGCAAAAACCACCGTACAATCAGCGCAACGGTGGGATGAGGATATAAGCTGGAAGCGTGATTACTGTAATGTGGAAATGCTGAGCACTAAGCAGAGGCAGTCTCTGCGAGTGGCATTTGATCAGCAGAAAGCAGCGGCAAGCAGGGTGTCCGGTGACTAGTCCTTCCAGGCGATCGTTTCTTCGTAATTGACTTCGCAAGATTGTGTCATGTTGCGGAACGGCATGTGGTAGTTGGCCATGCGCGATCGATACAGCGTGCACTGGGAGTCGAGCCATTCCTGATTTTCACCGCCGGCTCGTGCGGCCGCACAGGCCAGTCGTGCCTGGGCGCGGTCTTCAAAAACTTTGCGCAGCGTATCTCTTGCGGCCAGGCATTGTTTGCTGTCTGATTCTTTAGGGTCGGTATAATCAGCGCCCGGAGTGACGGGCTTTGCCAGCCCGCAAACTTGAGCGCGATGGAACAGGGAGCCGGTATTTAAGTCGTAGTGAATGGCGGCAGCCTGGCTGCATTTCTGCCAGCTTTGGAAGTCGCACTCTCGAAGGTTTTCCCGCAGCTTTGTGAGATTGGTTTCCCAATACGCATCGACACGACTGCAGGACTGATCAGCGTGTACGGCGGATGTAATTAGGGTGGTAAGTGTAAATAACACTGCACACAGAACGCCTGAAAGCGTTAGTGGGGGACTTGGGATCAGCATGAGTCGACGCGCATTCATTGATTATTTAACTATTCGCCAAGCGGCCTTAATAGTTTGGTAACGGCTATCGATCGAAAAACTTGTATGCACTAATGCACAAATTATGACCTGAAAACAATGTGCTTGTTGTGTTTAGAAGAGTACGCATTCAGGTCTGATCCTTATGATGTTGGTCTTGACACAGTCTAGTGATCCCAGGGCGGCACCGGGGTGAATTGGCCAATCAAAAAATCGATAAATGCCCGCACACGTACACTAAGATGCCTTCTGTGCGGGTATACCGCTAGTATATTCGAACTGTCATGTGCGTGCTCGGTTAAAAGCGGAACAAGTTCGCCCGAATCAAGCGAAGGTTGACACACAAAGGTAGCTAGCCTTGCAATACCGATACCAGCTTTGACGGCTTCGTGCAAAGCTGATGCGCTGTTTGTCCGGAAATTACCTTTGACACTCTGGATGGTGATCGTATTACCATCGCGAAATTCCCAGTCGTTAAAATGAACGTACGATGAGTGCGTGAGGCAATTGTGATTCAGCAAATCTTCGGGTGTTTGTGGCGCACCGTACTTTGCGATGTAATCGGGTGATGCGCAAATCACGCGCTTATTAGTTGCCAGTTTTCTGCTGATCAGGGACTGGTCGGTGACTTCCTCGCTGATAAGGATTGCCAGATCCACTTTTTCGTTGATCAGATCCACCTGGCGCTCGGTAAGTGACAACTCAACCCGTACATCGGGGTGAAGCGCCATGAACTCAGGCATAATTTTACATAACTGGGTGCGGGCAAATGCGCTGATGGCAGTGACGTGCAGAGTACCGGTCACGCGATTCTGAAGTGCCGCTACTTCAAGTTCTGCCTGCTCAATATTGAGCAATATCTCCCGGCAGCTTTCCAGAAAGGTGCCACCTTCGTCGGTCAGGCGCAGGCTGCGAGTGGTGCGCTGAAAAAGCCTGACACTCAGTCTGTCTTCCAGGCGGGAAATCAGTTTGCTGACTGCCGAGGGTGTCAGCTCGAGCTCTCTGGCGGCGGCAGAAAAGCTGCCCAGAGTGGCAACACGCGTAAACACCACCATTTCGTTATAACGATCTTGCACTGTGGTCCTGAAACTCCTAAATAATGAACATTATTCACAAGTATTTGTGTCTTGAATGGATTGTAACTAAATGGCAATGAAATAGAATAGCGTCAACGAAGAGGAAGTCACATGACCCCCAAGTCAACTATTCCCCCCGAGCAGGTATGCGAACAGCCAGTAAAAAACAAACGATCGTTGTTTGTGGTTGTTGGTATTTTTCTCTTCGAGATGTTTACGGTCTACCAGCACGATGAGAAACGATCAATCATCAAAGCCTGAGAAACCGGCGCCAGTATTATTTGGTGCTGTTGTAAGAATTAACTCCTCCAGTATTCCTGTGGCAGCGAACAGAATTTTCTGAACTGCCACAGGTTTTTTAATCCCTTAAACTCTGTGTAAAGCGACGGCTTAAGCTGTAGCTGGTTGAGCGTGTGCCGGATCAGTTGGCGGTTTTGCGGTCTTTACTTTTTGTCGGCCGGGCAGGCGATCGCCCAGTACCAGCAGGCAGGGAGTCAATACCAGTGTCAGGATTGTCGCGAATGCCAGGCCACCGGCTATTGCACTGGCAAGTTGAGTCCACCACATGGTTGATGGTGCGCCCACCTCGATCACACGACTAAATATATCCAGATTCAGCGACAAGACCATCGGCACCAAGCCGAGGATGGTTGTTATCGCGGTTAGAAACACCGGCCGCAAACGCAACAAACCCGTGCGCAGTGCAGCGTCGCGTGGTGCCAGGCCATTGTTACGAAACCGGTTGTAAGTGTCGATCAGAACAATATTGTTGTTAACCACAATACCGGCCAGTGCGATAATACCGAGACCCACCATCACGATACCGAACGGTTGCTGCGCGATAATAAGACCAAGCAGCACGCCCGAGGTTGAAAACACAATAGCGCTAAGCACGACAACGGTCTGATAGATGCTGTTGAACTGAATGATCAAGCACAGCGCCATCAGAAATATTGCAGCGGCAAATGCCTTGACCAGAAACATCATAGTCTCCATTTGATCTTCATTTTCGCCAGTGAACTTAATGTTAATGTCCGGATCCACAGGGCCGTTTGCCAATGCTTCCTGCAGCGCTTTTAACTGGTCTGTAGGCAGTTTGCCTTCGGCGACATCTGACTGCACGGTGATGACTCTTTGTGTATTTACTCTGTTAACAATACCGGTCTTCGGTGCCGGTTCGAGGGTGACAAAGTTAGTGATCGGAATCATGCCGTTGCTGGTTGGTACACGCAGCTGATCGAGGCGCTCAAGCTTGCGTTCGCTGAGCGGAAAGCGCACTCGTATATCCAGTTCCTCGTCAGAGTCGTCGGGCCGGTAACCGGCAATGCGTATTCCATTGGTAATCATTTGCACGGCGTTGCCCAGTAAGGCAACGTCGGCACCGTAGCGGGCTGCCTGTTCACGGTCGACCTTTAAACGCCATTCGATGCCGGGCAGGGGCAGGTTGTCTTCGGTGTCTACAAATCCACCGACATCACGCAATACGCTGTGAATGTAGCTGGTCGCCTGTGGCAGTTTCTCCGACTTGGTCGAGCTGATTTCTATGTTGATTGGCTTACCACCTGCCGGACCGTCTTCCTGTTCACGAAATTCGATAATAACGCCGGGTATGTCAGCGGTCATCTCACGCATCTCTTCCATGATCACTTTGGCTTTTCTGCGGGTGTTCCATTCAGTGAATTCAAGTTGAATGACACCGATCACATCGGCAGATAGACCGGGTTGGCCAACGGCACCTGCCATCGACTTCGCATAGACCGATTTAAGTTCTTCCATCGGTAACAAGCGCTCTTCAACCGTTCTGACAAGGCGATCTTTTTCGGCCATTGAGAGATCGCCGCGAGCGTGAACCTGGACCTGCGCAATCTCGGGTTCAGTGTTCGGGAAAAATACGACGCCTTTGCCCAGAAACCCGTAGAGTACATAAGAGCCGACAAGGAATGTGATGGCAGCCAGTAGTGTCATAACCGGCCAGCGCAACAGTGAGGCCAACAGGCGCCCGTAGCCACGAGTCACCGGGCCGAGTCTGGTTTTTTGATCCCCGTCTTTTAGCGGGTTTGGTTTGTCTCCGCCAAAACTGCCGCCAAGTACCGGAATGAACACCAGTGCCATAAAAAGTGATGCGATAAGACAGATGATGACAGTCATTGGCAGGAATTTCATAAACTGACCAACCATGCCAGGCCAGAAGATCACCGGAAAAAATACTGCAAGGGTAGTGGCGGTCGATGCCGCTATCGGCCATGACATTCGCTTTGCTGCCGCCATATACGCCTGACGACGCGTCATGCCTTTTTTAAGGTTACGATCGGCCAGTTCGATGACGACAATAGCGCCGTCAACCAGCATTCCGACTACCAGTATCAGACTGAATAACACCACCACGTTTAGCGTGAAGCCGATGCTGTAGAGCACCAGAATTCCTGCCAGAAAACTGCCGGGTATAGCCAGCCCCACCAGCAGGGCAGAGCGAATCCCGAGTGCCGCAATAATAACAATCATCACCAGAATTACGCCGGACAGAATATTGTTTTGCAGATCGCCCAGCATGGTGCGGATCTGCTTTGATTTATCCTGATGAAATTGCACTTGAATAGAGGGGGGCCACTGCTTTTGTTGTTCAGCAACCAGATCGCGTATTGCCTGATTGGTTTCAATGATATTCGCGCCGATGCGCTTTGAAACTTCAAGCGCCAGTGCAGGCTGGCCATCGACTCTCGCAAAACCCTGAGGATCTTTAAAGGTACGGCTGATTGTTGCAACATCGCCAAACGTGATGACGGTGTCACCACGAACTTTTACCGGCATACCGAGGACATCCTCAACGTTTTCGACGACACCGGGTACTTTTAATACCATTCTTCCGGCACCGGTATCTATCGCACCGGCTGCGACCAGTAAATTATTATTTCGAATCAGTGTGAATAATTCATCGTAGCGGATGTTGTAGGTTTCCATAACAACAGGGTCAACGATAATCTCCAGCACCTCTTCACGTTCACCGCCGATTTTAACTTCCAGTACGCCGGCTTGCGCTTCGATTTTTTCCTTAAGGTGTCGTGCAATGCGCAACAGACTACGTTCGGGTACAGGACCCGCCAGTGACACGGTAAGCACTGGAAACAACGCCACGTTTATTTCATTGACGACCGGGTCATCGGTGTCAGAGGGTAGTTTGGATTTAGCGCTGTCTACTTTTTCACGCACATCAACAAGGGCGGTGGCCGGGTCGAAGCCAGCGTCGAACTCAAGCATGACCGAGCCATGACTCTCGGATGCGGTGCTGGTGATTTGCTTTACACCCGGGATGCTTTGAAGTTCTGCCTCCATCGGTTTAACCAGTAATCGTTCACTGTCCTCCGGTGAGATGCCTTCATGGCTCATTGATACATAAATGATCGGGATAGCAACGTCCGGTTCTGCTTCTTTTGGAATGGCCAGATACGACAATACGCCGCTGAGCAGGAAGAATAGCAGCAGCAGTATGACTGCTCGATTGCGACTGAAGGCCGCTTGAATGATTGCTTGCATCTCAGGATTCCTTGTCCACCGCAGGGTCGGCGGATGATTCCATGTTTGCGTCAACCGGTGTGTTTGTCGCTGACGTTGCGGGTTCGGGAATGGCCTGAACCTTTTCACCGGGGTTCACAAATCCCTGACCCAGAGTGATGATATTCACATCGTCAGGTATGCCGGTGACCCAGGCGCCATCGCTTTGTGTTTTAACCACCTCTATGGCGTGAAAAACCACTTCATCTGAGTCGTTGACCGCTTTTATTCCCAGAGTACCATTTTCATCAAGGGCCAGAATTGCCGGAGAAATTAAATGTGCCTGAAGCGTTTCAACAGGCAGGCTTATCTCGGCACTCACGCCGGTCACTGAGCCTTCGGGAGGGGCAGCTATGATCACCTCAACACGGAAACTGCGGGTTTCTGTGTCTGCCATTGACGATATATATTGAACCTCTCCCTCTATTGTCTGGCCGGTAATTAATTTTGCTATTGCCCTGGCGCCCGTTTGTAAGTCAGACACGTTTTGTTGTGGAACCTGACCTGTGACGAGTAGCTGACTGTTGTCGACCAGTGTAGCGATATTGCCACCGCGATCAATGAAGTCACCGGCTTCGATGTATATGTCGTCTATCAGGGCGTCGATAGGGGCGCGTAGAATAGTTTGGTTGACTTCAAGCTCGGCGGCGTTCACCTGGGCGCGTGCCGCTTCAAGTTTTGCGGCGATAGATTCAAGCGCTGTCTTAGACTGTAAACCCTGTTTTTGCAGTTTGCGTGCGGCGTTGTATTCGTTGGCTGCCTGAACTTCATTGGCTTTTGCCACGGCCACCGCAGCGTTTCTGTTGTCAATAGATATTTCGCCAATGATATCGCCGCGAGTTACCCATTGTCCTTTTGACGCGTTTACCGATTTTATAACGCCACCGGTTTCAGCGCGCATGTGTACGATCTTTACGGGCTCAACCTGACCCTGAATAATGATTTCCCGGGTGATAAGCTCGGCGCTTTGACGGCGGGTTTGTACCTTCATTGCCGTGCTTGTATTTTTTGTGTCGCTCTGCACGGTGGTGCCATCGGGATTTCCCTTTGAACCCAGTTGTCCGCTGAGCATCCATAACACTAAGGCAACAACAGCAACCGCGGCTATCATTACAGATTTATTCATGGTTAAGTTCCAGGTCTTTTTCGGTGCTTTGCAGCTGTGCTGTTGATTGCTTGTAGTGCATTTTCAGTGTGTCAGGTTGATTGACGATCGGTGACAGCATATAGCTGGTCACTGAGTCGACAAATTTATCCGGTTGAGATTGTTCTGCGTTTCGATTAGCCCAGAAACGAGTTAGCGCGCCGTGAAATGTACAGCGAAAGCCAAGTATCAATTCGTCCAGTTGTATGGGCTTAAATATGCCTTCACTGATACCTTGAATCATTACTGCGCTAACTATTCTCTCAATGTCTCTGTCAATCTGATCGAAGCTCGCAGCGATTTGCGGTTTAAGGCTGCATTTGAAATCCTCCCGCTCGCAATATTGCGTCACGCGTCGATAGACCGGGCTTTGCAAGTGAACCTCGAACGCTCTTCCAACCAATTGACGAAATCTGCTAATGCCGTTGCCGCGCAATGGTTCGTCAAGTCGGGTTAGCAGTGACTGGTAGAAATCCAGCGCCAGCCGGGCGTAGATTTCGTGTTTGCCGGCGAAATGCAGATACATGGTTCCTTTTGCTATACCAACCTGATCCGCAATTTGTGACACTGTGACAGATTCCCAGTGGTCACTGCAGAAACTGTTTAGTGCAGCGTCGAGAATATCCTGCTCTCGCTGTTTAAATACCCGTTCTTTGCGGGACAGCCTGTTATTGTAATCTGACGGATTCATTATTGTTCAGTGTTCGTGTAAATTTATGAGGGCAAGTGCCCTCCCAGCGAATGCTTTTCACGACACCGGGCCGGGTTGCATTGACTTGAGGTTATCGATTGACCGCTGGTCAATGAACATCTGATTTAAAGATAGACAATATTCACGTAAACACAAGCGAAGAGCCCGATCTGTCGCCAGCTTACGCCAGTACGACTATAGTTAGAACACATGTTTGAATTTGTATCTAAATGTACCTGATGCCTTCTTCGGTTAACTCGTTGTTGTCACTGTCCCAACCCCAGCCTTTGGCCTGAAACTCTATGCGTGTTTTTTTTGCAATCTGTGTTTATGCAATTGGTCTTGTATTGCAATCCTGTAGTCTTCCGGCGCATATTGAGGTTGACCATGAGGCACATGAACTGGGCCTGCAGCGCAGTATCAAGCAAGGCATCCCTTTCCGGCATGTGGTATACCAGCCTGAGCAAGTGCGCTCAACAGACAAATTGCATGTCTATATTGAGGGCGATGGCCTTGCCTGGCGGATGCGTGGTTTCATCTCTTCAGACCCCACACCACGCAATCCATTAATGCTGCGATTGATGGCGTCGGATTCTGCCAGCACCATGTACCTGGGGCGCCCGTGTTACTTCGGGCATGCGCCCGACAAGGAGTGTCATCCGGATTTCTGGACCTTCTCGCGTTTTTCGCAAAAGGTGGTGATTAGCATGGCGCGGGTTATTCGCCAGCAATCATCACAGTTTGCCTCAGTGGTGTTGATCGGGCACAGCGGTGGAGGGGCGCTTGCCATGTTGATTGCAGAACGTCTTCCCAAAGTGGTTGCCGTGGTGACTGTTGCCGGTAATCTTGATGTTGATGGGTGGGTAAAACATCATAAGTACACGCCCTTGTATAATTCCCTGAATCCGGTGTCACGGCCCTTGTTACCGGCTAGAATTCGTCAGCTGCATCTGGTGGGTGGCCGTGATGAGGTTGTACCACCGGAATTAGTGGTTGACTGGATAAGTCGTCAGCCCTCTGCTGAACGCTGGACCTACGATGAGTACGATCATACCTGTTGCTGGCAGAAAAATTGGGACGATGTACTGCGTTGGATAGATCTTGCCGGCTAGGAGTCTGCGCGGTAGAAGTCTGCGTAGCGAGAACGTGCCATGGCGAGGGCCCTTGTCTTAGTAAATGATGGTACGATCATTTGAGGCGCATAGTTGTTCATACGTAACGAAAATGATCGATAATTACTATCGCC
>CAKZVB010000257.1 GCA_937922015.1 uncultured Granulosicoccaceae bacterium | reverse complement strand
CGTCATTTGTGGAATTCGATAGATTGTCCCTGGTTGTGAATCGGTTAGTATGATACTCGCCACATCAAGAACTTCAGAGAGTTTTGCAAGAAACACTAACCTGCCGAATAGGTTATCCTGCAGCTCCATCGCTTGCCTCAGATTTGTCATCTGATCCATTAAAGATTTTACCGCCAGGTCGCTTCGCCCTTCCTTATGGTTTGAGATGGCCCCCAATACTTTAATTCTTTCGGCCGAAGAGAGGTATCCAGCGTCCGGGATTATTTCATCGGGAGAGGGTCTGGTGAGTGTCCGAAATTCATTGAAACGGAAAAAGTGTTCTGCTCTCGAAATAAGCGTTCTATGCTCAAGACTAATATTTCCGATATCAAAGTCTGTCGTGAACAGGCTATTTAAGCAGCCTTCCTTAAAGTAATTGCAAAATAACGGACCTGTTGGTTTAGGCAGGATGTCGGTATCTTCATCGAGTTCAATGATTTTCTCAGCAGGAATATCATCAGTGAGCTCCAGTATTTCCCTGCCCAGTTCAGCAGGATCAGTATCTTCCGGTGCTTTAATCCCCATCAGGTAAAGGTAGGCTTCACTCTCATTTACACTTACTGTCGCATGAACCGCTGCAACAACTTCTGGATTCACTTCGTCATCTATCGTGCTTACAAAGACAATGATGGGCAGCATAAACAAGGCTGTCCAGGAGACCGCATTTTTTACGTAAAACCTGACCACACGATACCTCCTCTACCTTCAGCTACAAGAGCCATTGGCGCAAATAGAATGGGCGAGTTATCGGTTCATACCCCGTGCTCTTTATGATGAGGTTCTCAAGTTCAGCACTAAGCTGAGCGTTAATCATGCTCATATAAACAGTCGACTACGGAATGACAAAAGGACATTGCACGACCCGGACTCCCCGGTCGCAGGCAGCGAGTTTGCAGATTGATGCGTTCCAGATCAGTTCTTTCAGATAGTTGCCTGCGCCGCCAGCCAGCCGCAGTTGCGGCCAATAGTATCGAGGATGGTTACATGCTCGCATGTCCATGCCAATCGGAGGAGTGCTTCTATTGCTGCAGTCGATGGTCATGGCAGGTCGATCGTTTAACGCCTTCATTGTACATAGAAATGGTGCAGGACTGGGACCTGTCTCTGGCAGCCAGAGATCTGATGTGTGAATCAGTGAGCCGTGTCCGGTGGTTTAAGTCTATGCGTTTTCTATTCGATAGTTTTCAATAAACAGCACGTCCACTCCGCCACGTACTAACTCGTCCAGTGCATCACGCGGATGGCAGACTATCGGTTCTTCATGTTTGTTGAAGCTGGTATTTATACCGAGTGACAAGCCGGTGAGTTCTTTGTACGCTTTTAACGCTTTATAGACATAATGGTTCTCACTGGCGTTGACAGTTTGAGGGCGTGCGGTGCCGTCTTTATGCACGATGCCGGGCGCCATTTCTTTTCCGTACTCGGTGCAGTCAAAACACAGTGTCATGAATTTTGCCGGCAGCTTACCGGGTGCAAAGTTTTCAAAATATTTCGGTGCATCTTCTTCAAGAATGATTGGCGCAAAAGGCATGAATTCGGTACGTTCAAGTCGTTCGTTAAGCCAGTCCATCATGGTCGGGTCGGTGGGTTCGGCAATAATAGAACGTTGCCCGAGGGATCTCGGTCCATATTCCATACGACCGTTAAACAGACCAACGATCTTCTTGCTCGCCAGACACGACGCGATGTCAGGTGCGGGATCATCAAGTCGTGTGGCTTTGACCGGGTACTCTTTGATTGCTTCAATGATGGTAGCTTCGTCAGTTGCGTTGCCCCAGTACACGTTGTCAATGGCCGCAGGCATTAATTGTTTGTTCTGTTTTTGCATTTGCGAGGCGGTAACATCCAGTGCCGAGCCGACAGTGACGCCACCGTCACCCATGTGCGGGTGAATGAATATTTCATCAACGCAGTCGAGTTCCAGAATGAGTTGATTTAATCTCACATTGGCAAAGGTGCCTCCTGCCAGCGCCAGCTTGCGTAACCCGGTGCGTTCGACGGCGGCTTTCACAACACCGCATATGGATTCTTCCAGAACTTTTTGGGCACCATAGGAAATTTGATGGATTGAGTAGCCTTCCAGTGCGCGAGACAATGCGTGGTAGGCATCGCCGAATAATATATGTTTTTTGTTTTTAAACGACGGCCTACGGGGATCGTGTCCAAAAAACTCTGACAATATCTCATAGGTTTCCTGGCAGGGTTCGTAGGCCGCCAGGCCTGTGATTTTTCCGCCATGGCGAATCGGATCAAACCCGCATAGGTTGGTGATCAAAAACCAGAAGTTGCCCGCTGAGTGAACGCGCGGCCACTCGTTAATCATTTCCAGTTTGCCTTGTTGTCCTACATAGATACTGCCTGCCAGACCATCTCCGCCGCCGTCAGCTGTGATCACTAATGCATCGGTAAATCCGGACGTATAGTAGGCCGACGCTGCATGACTGCGGTGATGATCAACGTATTCGACCGGCGCATTGATTCCGGATTTCCTGAGATCAGCTTCAAGCGCAGGTTTGTTTTTGCTTAAGAAGGCGAGGCCATACTGCGACATTTTGATGAATGGACGGGTTGATGTCAGTGGACCGAGAGATCTGGTCACGCGTGCGAAAATATTTTGAAATAGTTTTGAATCGTCTATGTCGGAGTAAATCGGGTAGTCCGCTGTTTCGACCATTGCGGTGAAGCCGACACTGACGCGATCGATGTCTGAGGGCTTCATGCCGGTGGTTTCAAACAAACTGGCTAATGACAGATGCGGGAACCCAAAATGTAGTTTCTTGCGCGAAAAACGTTCTTCATTGGCGGCGAACACGGGTTTGCCGTCTACCAGTAAACAAACACCTGCATCTTTGCCATCATGTATGCCCAGGATATTCAATATCGACTACTCAAAGGAAATTTCGATCGACCAGTATAATTGGAACTGGTTGATGAAACATTGCGGCCTATCGCATCGAATGCGCGAAAAAAACTGAAATCCAATGGTTTTCAATCATTAACTGGCTTTCGTGTGGCAAAATCGACAATTTGGTAATCTTTGTTTAAGTCGGGGGGGCGGCGATTTCATACCGATAAACAATGCTACTGTTTCTTTGTATTACGAGTGGTTTGCCAGGCTAGCGTGTTGTTTACGTTTGCAGTCTCCGTTAGAGGTATTACCGGGTTTTATATCGGTGTCCAGGTGCCTGACGATTGAAAATCGATTCAATGAATTAACAGGGAAATGATGGGGAGAGTCCTCCCGGCCGATTCGCTCGGATTAGTCGTGTGTTACGTAGTCAGTAACAGGCGCTGTCAGTGCCAGGTCACCTGTTGCTGTCCGGGTCTTCAGACCATCAGGCAGATGATTTAAATAAAGAGCCTGGCGTCATATTTACTTCAAGTGTTAAAAATTCAAGCCCGTAAAAAATGTTATCGGTTTGATTGCGAACAATGGCAGTTGCATCAAAAGTCGAAGACACTAGAAGTATGATCGAATTAACTTCTATCGCATTTTGTAAATTTATTCTGCAGCCGGCTGTCGACCAATCGTGAACGCTTGCGTTATAGGCCGAAGTGCGCGGCCATTTATCCCAAACATTGACGCGTTGTTCAAGCCTGGAACGATTTATCTTGCGCAGATCATTGAGTGTATCTTGCGAAATGGTATTTACGCTATTCAACGGGGCGTCGCAATGAGTGCAGCGATTTGCAGTCGGATATTGTTGCAGATCAAACGGTTTCTGAGCAACGCCGTGGTGACAAAACGGGCAGTTTGAAGCCAATCCGGTTACAGGCGGTACTAATGTTAATTGTGAGCCCGGACTTACTGTTGATCGGTAATTATCGGCAGCATTGTCAGGTCTGTGTGGTTCGCTGCAGGGTCGATCACTAACGTCGTTCTGAGTGTGTTCCCGGTCTGAACTGGAATAAGTAGCAGCACCCGTACTACCAATCTGAACATCATATGCCGCGCGGCGTTCCGGATTAAGTAAAACGTCTCGCGCCTCATTGATCAAACTGGCATTCCACTCATCGCCGCCGAGATCCGGATGGGCGCGGAGTTTCTGCATGATCGTGCGATAGCTCGCTTTTATCACTGCCGCTGGAGCATCGCGCTGGACATGCAGAATTCGATAGTAGTTTCTTTTGTTTTGCACACTCCTGTAGCGACCGTAAGAACAACAATTTGAACGAAAACACCCAACTGATGTAGAGAAACGTCAGGCCGGCGCGGCTGGTATTTCCCCTGCTTTATGATAGCTAACTACTTGATGGCTCAGTTATTAGTCCCGGACAACAAACGCCAATCCCGCCTGTCAACATTATATTGAATTCCAGTTCGCGCTTTGTAACTATGGATGCCGGATGATCGACTTCACCTGCCGGTCCGTAAAACTCCGGTATCTGTCTGCAAATCGCGTTCAATCAAATCGATAATTAACATATAGAAAAAACGGAAACATTTCCATGGCAAGAGAATTTCGTCGAGTAGTCACCGGACATGATGCCAATGGCAAAGCCATTGTTGTTAGCGACTCAACCGCGACGCAGTATCTGCAGCGTCCTAATCGCCCTGGTGTTCGGCTGACTAATTTCTGGATCGAACGGGGTAGTCCGGCTGAATATGATGGGCCGCAGGAAACCTGCACCGGCGATTTTGTGCTGCATC
>CAKZVB010000256.1 GCA_937922015.1 uncultured Granulosicoccaceae bacterium | reverse complement strand
GGTTATTAACGCCCGCTAACAACTGTTCGACACGGCGAACCTCTTTGCGAAGTTCTAACTCTGCGGGCAGATAGCCGGCATTCTTAAGAATCCGGTAGCCGGCGCGCAGTTCTTCCGGAATACCTGACACATCGTCAAGCTTCAGCGGCATGCCCTGACCCGGCAGATTATTCAGCTCACCGCTTTTTATCGCCGCTAGAATTTTCGCCTCGGCAAGGTTGTTAATAACCGACACTTTACGAATCCATATATTGTAGCTTTTGCATTTTATGGCATTGAGCATATGTTCTGAATAGTAGCGGGCAATCACAGCCAGTGGTAGAACCAATGGTGCAAAAACCGGCAGGGTTGCCCCATTATACTGCCAACGCCATCCATCTTCACAAACCGGGTGAACCTGCCCCCTCACCGACAGCAACTATTGGTGCGAGTGCAGTATTGCATTGGGGATAGTATCGCGCCGGCGATGAGTTGTAGGAGTTTGCGGGCCGGCACTGTACGATGCAGCAATGAATTCCGGCAAAGACTGTTCAGGCACTGCAGACAATGATGTAAAGATCGCGGTTGCAGCTATCGTAGTGGCCACTTGGTCATTGTCACTGGGCGACGCCATTGTAAAGATGACAGGCACGTTACTGCCTTTATGGCAAATGTTTATCCTGCGCTCTCTGGTAGCTCTGTTGTTTCTGGGGACCATACTTTACCGGCAAAAAGTAAGAGTCATCAGCTCCCCCGGATGGATAATATTTCGCAGCCTGTTGTTAGTGCTCATGTGGCTCAGCTACTACATTGCACTACCCTTAATGCCGTTATCACTAGCTGCCGCCGCCTACTATACAGCACCGGTTTTAATTGTATTAATCGCATCATTTTGCGATCGAAAATCACCACTGAAACCGGTCTGGCTGGCGGTCTTGTGTGGCTTTTGCGGGGTATTACTTATCCTGCGTCCCGATGGAGCACAATTTAACTGGATCATGTTACTACCTTTGCTATCAGCACTGTTGTACGCATCTGCGATGGTGCTGACATCGCGAAAATGCAAAGACAATAACCCAATGGTTCTGGCACTGATACTAAATATTGTCTTTGTACTGGTTGGTTGTATTCTGGGAATGCTGCCGTCTGAACCAGACACTTATCTGGCCGCTGACTGGGCACCTCTGAACCCGAAACTCATTGCGATAGTGGTCATTATGGGTCTGTTAAATGTCGTTGGTAATATCGGCGCTGTCATCGCCTACCAAAAAGGACCACCAACCACGGTTGCTGTTTTCGATTATAGCTACGTGGCTTTCGGGCTACTTTGGGGCATGCTCTTTTTCGCAGAATATCCGGGGTGGCTGGCTATAGTCGGCATGTTGTTAATTACAATCGCAGGTATTTTGTCACTGTTTGCGCAACGCCGGTCATCATTACCGGACTGATTCAATGATCTGGTTGCAGGATTCCCGGGCATTATCCATCACAGATGAAAAATGGATCTAATATTTTCTTTCGGTGACTCCAGCTTTAAGGTAATCGCTACATATTCAATAGCAACAATAAACTGAACCAACGCAGCGATTCTAAACCACCAGGTGTGATCAATTAGCAGTGCGACAAGCACGGATGTCCCCATTAACACTGCGGACGCCTTGGCTGCCAGTGTATGGTAACTGGCAATTTGTCCAAATTTCCAGACACTCGCAACTATTGGTAACAAATAGGCCGTTATCGTGATGCAGACAAAGACAATTTCCTGAATCACCAGCTCAGGATACAGCAGCCAGATACAAAACGGTGCCGACAGGTAAGTGGCCATGTCACCCAGGCTGTCTAATTTTGCCCCCGACGTTGATTCACTGCCAAACTTTCTGGCAATAAAACCATCTGCTACATCTGATAGTAGTGACGCCATAAGTAGAACCAGAAATACTGACCGGTTACCACTCCACGCCAGACCCAACAGCAGAGGGACTGCAGCAATTCTGAAACCGCTGAGCATGTTAGGCAGGTGCTTCAACATGAAAATGGCTACCCCTGATTTATATCCGGACCTGTATCTCGCAGTTGTTATTCACGCACCCGTATCACAGGTTTACTCTCCGACCGGCCGTTGCAGACTCATATACCGCAAGCGTCGCACGCAATGTGTCGGTCGCATCCTGCGCTGAAACACGCGGCATTACCTCACCGTTTATTACACGGCAAAAATGATCAAGCTGATTTATGTAGGCATCCTCCTGCGTCATTTCAAGAGCTGTGGGGTGTATCTCGCTGGTCCAGCAACTGTCGCCCGATGTCGACTTCCACACCACAAGGTTTGGAAATTCAAGAGAACCCTCCGTCCCCATAAAACGGATAGAGTTTTGTCCGGATGGTGGAAATGCCGCGTTTTCACCAAAACCCTGCTCCCAGGTCCAGGGGGTATGACTTTGATCTGACAACAGGAAGGTACCCAGCGCACCACTGCAAAATCGCATCGCTATGGCGGCTGTGTCTTCTTTCTCAAACTGAAGTACGTCATGTGACGTTTCAGCGCTAATACTGGCCACATCACCGACAATATAGCGCAGTAAATCCAGCTCGTGAATCAGGTTGGTTAATATCGGACCTGCCTGCCATTTCCGACGCCACTGCTCACGGTAATAGTCCAGCGGTTTGCGAACCGTCCATTGCCCGCTGACCGAAACCAATTTGCCCAGACCACCACCCTGCACTATGTCCCGAGCCTGATTAACACGATCGTAGTATCGACGCTGATGCCCCACCAGCACGTGACAACCTGTGGTTTGTGTTCTTTCAATGGTTTGTTCACATTCTTCCAGCGTAGCCATCACCGGTTTTTCCACTAATACATGTGCCCCTGCCTCTAGCGATTGCAGCGTTGGGGCTAAATGATGCTCTGTGGGCGTGGCGACAATGACACCGTCTACATCAATAGACTGAAGTAACTTCTCGGTGGATTCAAATAGAGGCACCTTATTATCATCTGCAGTGGTTTTGGCCGCTGGTGTTGAATCTGCAATACCGACAAGTTCAACCTCGTCGAGTGAAAGCGACGCGAGTAAATGACGTTTGCCGATAACACCGGCGCCGACTAAAGCAATTCTGGTTTTTCTCAACTGAAGTGGTCCATGTTGTACGGGCGGTCTTGCAGAGGTTCAGGTTGACATCGGAGCCAGCGCTAAAGAGTTCCGGGCACTCTCAATCCGGCAACATCATTCTTTGCCCGCAAAATGTGTAGTATAAACGTTTATGAAAAAGCAATTAATCTCAGCTGCGATGTTTTTTGTTTTAACGTTGCAAGCGTTACAAGCAACAGAAAACCCTGTCTGCCCCGCAGAAGATCTGCAGCCAGTACCCGCATTTGCCTCACACGAGCAAGCACCGAATGTGGCCTCGTGGCGAGATCTGGCACAGCTGGCTGTGGATTGTCATGTACCACTGGATTCTCCAGCGCCTTTGACAGTTGCACTTGCCGGACATTTTGACTACCACGGATCTGTTAGTGGAATTGCAACACGCCTGGGAGCTATATCACACATTGAGAACCTGCCGTACTGGTCCGTCACTGATAACGACTGGCGACCACTGATATCAGAAGCGTTCGCACTGGATTCCGCCAATCCGCAGAGTAAAAGAACAGACTTCACCGCAGACGAACTGCTTAACGGGCAGACCAGATACTTCGCCCAAAATGACACACGCTCCTGGGGACAGAATATCTACCGTCTCCGGGTGATCAGTTCATCTGCAGACCACCTTATCCTGGTTAGCGATAACGTCACGCCAGTCAAACTCGGGCCGGTCACCCTGTTTAAACCTCACACAGCAGTGTCTGTGCAGTTTATAAATCGAACCACTGACACGCGCTGGAGTTACTACAACCTCGCAGTGATTAAGGAAAGCACGCTCGCGCCAAGGGAAAAATCGCTGATTAACCGTCAGGCGGCTTTCTACCGTTATCTGATTCAGGAAACGCCCACCGGCAATCCACCGCTAGCCAAATAGTCTCTCAATAATGCATGGGCTGTTTGGTGAACTCAGAACTTTACTCACATTTTCACTATAATTATCAGACAGAACCACCAACCAGCAGTATCGGACCGCTCACTGAAACGAGGCACTGCTGTTTAAAATCACCGGATCCTGCAATATGCCAGTCAACATTTTATTAGCCCTTGCGTTATTTATTATCACCTCCTGCGATTCGAAGTCTATTCAAATTACAGGAGATGATCTGACAAATAGTCAATCGGAAATAACAATCGACTCTCAGCAGGCCCTTGTGAATTTTCTGGATGGCTCAAGCTACCGGACTGTGGAAAAACATGAGACAGGCAGAGGCGGATCGACCGGTTACTGGACTATAACTTTCACTGGTGACACCTTCATCTGGGACTATTCGGATGTTCGCGGATCAGGCAATGTATCCTTTCTGGACAGTACCTCCTTCAGTATCGACCTGATAAACAGCAACCATCTGGTTGAGATAGACGGCGATTCTATAGTTATCAATTCAAAACGGTATAACAGGGTAACAGACAGCGCAGTTACCTACTTTGACTCTCAGGAAAGCCTTAGGGCCTACTTTGAAGGTGCACGCTACAAGTCACTGCAGCAATACGAAACAGGGCCGACTCCCAGCGGTGTGTCCATGGGTCACTGGTATATATTTTTTGACATCAACAACTCCAGCAGCGACGAAATCAAGTGGGCTTATTCAGACATCATTGAATCTGGCAGTATGATATACAAAGATGGATTGTCATTTACTGCAGAATTTTTCTCTTCCTCTTATACCGTCGTTGTTGATGGCGACGACATCGTGTTGAACAGCATTACATACCGAAGAGAGTAATCTGCAGCGCTATACATTCAGGATGTAATTGCGTTTAAATCGCGCCATTATTATAAAACTGATCTATTTCCGCGCTGGAATAACCTGCCTCAAGCAACACATCGCGGGTATGCTGTCCAAGTTTGGGTGGAGCGGCCTTTACAGCGGGGGACCCATGGGCATAGGTAAACGCTGTCACCGGAAATCTGTCCGGGCAACCATCCCCGGTATCAGCGGTCTTTTGCAGCACCCCGCGGTGGTCTAGTTGTTCTTCGCGAAGAGTTTCAGCAAGCGTTCTTACCCGCGCGGCCGGCACATGAAAACGATTTAGAATCTGCTCCCAGTCATCAGCTGATTTCGACAGCAATTTGCCTGAAATAATTTTTGCATCGGCATCGCGGGTTTTTCCTATTTCATCTCTGGGTGTAGCCACTACCTGCGACGCCCGCTCTGGTTCTCCCAGTGCGCTGAACAAGGCACCAAGTTGCTTGTTTGTCCACGCCCCCAGCATGATTTCACCATCGGCTGTGTTGTAAGTAGCATACCCTGCATATAAGGGATGTGCATTACCATAGACTGCCGGTGTATCTCCGGTGATTTCTGTGTCGACAACGTATGCACTCATCATCATTAACGCGGCATCGAGCATCGCTACATCAATAAACTGCCCCAACCCTGTCTGCTGACGTTGAAATAAAGCACCGGCGATTGCAAAAGCCGCCTGCGCACCGGTACCGTAGTCGACCATTGGCGGACCAACACGAACCGGATCACTTTCCGCTTCACCATTGACGGTCATCAGCCCGGAGAATGCCTGTATAACAGCATCGTATGCGGGGTGAGTGGCTTTTGGGCCGGTTCGACCAAAGCCGGATATACTGCAGTAAATAAGCGTTGGATTTACCGCTGCAGCCGCATCATAACCAAAGCCCAGATTTTCAAGTGAGTCACCGGCATAGTTTTGCACCAGAACATCGGCACCTTTAATCAGACGCCACAGCACCTGCTTACCTGCATCTGACTTCAGATTGATTGTGATGCTTCGTTTACCGGCACTTTGAGACTGGAAGTACGAGCCATACTGCTGCGCGTTCTGACCCGGACTCACGCCTTCCATACGCGTCATGTCAGGCACGCCGGAGGCCTCAATCTTGATAACGTCCGCACCCATGCAGGCAAGCTGGAAGGTGCTGAACGGCCCCGCCAGCACGTGGGTTAAATCAAGAACACGAATACCTTCAAACGGTCTCATAACGTTTGCCTTTAAACTGATTGTATCTAGCCTGCATTATTCATGAGGCGACCCGAGAATTATACTTTTATGTCTTTATTCATAGTATTTTCAGTAAATTCAGGGTTAATCCTAAATTGACAGACTGTCTATTCGACGCCAGAACCATTATCGCGTCACATCTCACCCGTTCCGCATCGCTAGTAGCGGGCCACGCTTCTCAGGCGATAGGGCGACCTAATTAGTGCCCATCCAGAAACAGGGCGTAGCGAGGATCACTCAGGTGCGTGAGATTTTGCCTACCACATGAGGGCGCTTAGTCATTCA
>CAKZVB010000255.1 GCA_937922015.1 uncultured Granulosicoccaceae bacterium | reverse complement strand
TATCTCTGATTTTTGCTTTTGGCTAGAAACTCAAGGGTTCTGGTATGAGTAGTAGATTAGTACTATAGGAATTCCGTTGTCGCAAATGAGCATAACAAGTCGGTGTTTGTGCCGAGCTAAGCTCGGAGCCTCGGGAGTTGTACTCTTTGAGTGAATTTAGTGTCTGACACAAGCGTTATACGTAATATGAGGTTAGTTTGTCTGGGCCAATGTTTTTCATATCAAACGTAGTGGAGGTGCAATGTTACTACGGGCTTTTTCAGTTTTTATACTAGTTGTTGTGCTTATATATTTTCGACCCTGGTTGAATAGTAAGAGCCAGGCTGAGAGGGCTCACGGCATACTGCTCCCGGAATCGGCTTTTAACATAAACACAGTTGGGGATTGGCGTAAGGGATTCATGGATAGGGGCGCAACTACTGTGCTGACTCTGGAGGCCAGAGAAATGGCTGGCTTTATTTCAAATCTTTCTGATGAGAGAATTCGCATTGGGGGCGGCCCGCCAGGCAACGCTGTCTATCATATCGGTTTAGATATTCCCTGGAAAGCAGGGCAAGAACCCGTTGAGGCATTCACTGTGGCATCACCAGTTGGTGATTGGCTTTCTGTTGAGGTTTATTGGCTTACTGATGATATATCTGCAATACGGTTGTACACTGATTGGAACTGAAGTGGTGCACCTTGAAAATTACCCTACACCGGAGTGGTCTTTGCAGTTATGGATTCAGGCGGAGGCTCCTTCGCGCCGGTCATCAGCGCCACTGCGTCGGACATTTCATAATCAGCAGGGTTGATGACACATAGTCGCTTACCCAGTCGATGTATGTGTATCCGGTCTGCGACTTCAAAAACATGCGGCATATTGTGTGAGATAAGTACGATGGGCATGCCACGGGATTTAACATCCTGAATCAGCTCCAGAACGCGTCGGGATTCCTTCACCCCCAAAGCGGCGGTGGGTTCGTCCATAATAATGACCTTTGATCCGAAAGCGGCCGCTCTGGCCACCGCCACCCCCTGTCTTTGTCCACCCGATAGTGTTTCGACTGCCTGGTTGATATTCTGGATGGTTAGCAAGCCGAGTTCCGACAATTTCTCTCTGGCGAAATTTTCCATATAGGTCCGATCGAGTTTACGCAAATACTTGCCGGCGAAGCCCTTTTTAAGAACTTCCCGTCCCATAAACAGGTTATCTGCAATCGACAATGAGGGTGATAGCGCAAGGTTCTGGTATACGGTTTCAATACCGGCCCGCTTGGCATCAATCGGGGAGTGAAAGTTAACCGGCTTTCCTTCAAGTTCGATACTACCGCTGTCGGTTCTGACCGCTCCGGATATGGCTTTTATCAGTGTTGATTTTCCGGCACCGTTGTCGCCTATAACACCAAGAATTTCGTTGGGTAGTAAGTCAAAGTCTGCGTGATCCAGCGCGGTAACACGACCATAACGCTTTACCAGGTTACGGACCTTAAGTAGTGGTTCAGTCATGCTGCCACCCTGCGAATCCAGTTATCGACTGCTACCGCGGAAATAATCAGTACACCGATCAACAAGTAAGTCCATTGAGGATCCATACCGAGCAATCGCAAACCGAGAGAGAATACACCGACAATCAGCGCCCCGAAAAACATTCCGAGTATAGAGCCACGGCCTCCGAATAGTGAAATCCCTCCAATAACCACCGCGGTTATAGATTCTATATTGGCCAGTTGCCCCGCTGTGGGTGATATCGAACCGATACGACCAACTAACATCCAGCCCGCAACAGCGCAAAGAAAACCAGCCAGAACATAAACGGATACCAGTGTCTGTTTGACCCGTACTCCGGATAATTCTGCTGCGTCCGGATCGTCACCGATGGCATACACATGCCTGCCCCAGGCCGTGTGATTGAGCATATAGTTTAATAGTAGAATAATCAGGACCAGTGCGATAACGCCAAAGGTGAATACAGCGCTGCCAACTTTTATTTTCTCACCAAAGAATTGCAGCAGAGGTGCCTGGGCTGCAATGTCCTGACTTCTTACTGTTTCGTTGGCGGAGTATAGAAAGTTGGAAGCTAGAATGATTTGCCACATTCCCAGTGTGACAATAAATGGCGGTAGTCTTACATAGGCGACGAGAATGCCGTTGATGTATCCGCAAAACGCACCGATTGAAAGACCGGCTAGAACGGCGATTTCTGCGGGCAGGCCGTAGCGAAAAACACATTGGCCCATGACTACGGAAGAAAGCACCATTATCGCACCCACGGATAAATCAATACCGGCGGTCAGGATGACAAGCGTCTGGGCAGTGCCGACCATGCCAACGATCCACACCTGCTGGAGAATCAGAGTCAGTGCAAATGGTGAGAAAAACTTGCTGCCCAACAACAACCCGAAAACAGCTACTGACGCTACCAATACTATAAGCGGGACAGCAGAGGGCATTTTATGCAAACCGTGCTGGACATGACCAACAAAGGTTCTTTTGCCATCATCAAACGATACGACTTCATTATTGCTGTTGTCTGGACTACGTGCGATTTCAGTGATTGGTGATTCAGCCACTTTTTCGGTGCTCGGGTAATTGTGTTACTCAGGAATTGTCAGGGACGTTCCAGGTAGAACGAAAAAAGGGCAATCTAAAAGCAGATTGCCCTCTTAATCAGTGACTGCTAATCGCAGTCAAGTAAGGACAAAAGTTTATCCCCAGCACCTGTCCGTGCCTGTCTTGGAGTCTATAGATTCAACACCGTCGGCTGGCTTGTCTGTGACTAACGCTACACCCGTGTCAAAAAAGTCTTTACCCGGTGTGTTTTCAGGTTTGCTGCCATCTTTAGCCCAGGCGGCAATGGCCTCGACGCCAAGTGAAGCCATCAGCAGAGGGTACTGCTGTGAGGTAGCACCGATAACGCCCTCAGCGACATTCTTAACACCCGGGCAACCGCCGTCTACTGACACGATCAATACGTCATTTTCACGCCCGACTGCCTTTAGTGCTTCATAGGCACCCGCTGCTGCAGGCTCATTGAGTGTGTAGACCATATCGATCATAGGGTCTTTGGCCAGCAGATTTTCCATTGCTTTGCGACCGCCTTCTTCATTACCTTCGGAGACATCGTGACCTACAATACGCGGGTCAGTTTCATCGCCCCATTTTTTCGGGTCGCCCAACTCGATGCCGAACCCTTGCAGAAAACCCTGGTTGCGCAATACACCAACCGTTGGCTGAGCCACGTTGATATTAAGCAGGCCGATTTTAGCGTCTTTTGCCTTGTCACCCATGGTGGCCCTGGCCCATTGACCGATCAACTCACCGGCAAGAAAGTTATCTGTGGCAAAAGTAGAATCTGCAGCATCGATAGGGTCCAGGGGTGTATCGAGTGCGATAACCAAAAGACCGGCATCCCGTGCTTGCTGGATAGTGCCGATAATGGCATCAGGGATTGACGGGGTGATTAATATGCCTTTAGCGCCGTCAACGATACAGGTTTCAATAGCCGCGACCTGTGATTCGTTGTCTGTGTCGAACTTGCCTGAGTAGGTTTTTAGCGTGACACCGAGTTCTTCGGCTTTTGCCTGGGCTCCTTCCTTCATTTTGACGAAAAACGGATTGCTTTCTGTTTTCGTTATTAAACACGCGGTGGTGTCTGCCTGAGCTGTTGTGGCAGCCGCGAGTCCAAGCGCGACTACGCCAATAGCGGCTTTCAAACTTTTGTTTTCCACTTGATTTTCCTCTCCTGTTGTATCAATCTGGTCTGTTGATCAGGCCAACATATCGATGAAATGAATGTAGTAACTGGTTAAAACATTTGCTTCACCTGTCTTGAAGATTCTCACTGAAGCGCACGGTTGTCAACACCGGGTAAAAATCAGCCTACGCCTGTTGCGCTGAATGCATTCGTATAAACTGTTCAACTTCAGCGAGATCGGGGATGCCGGACTGTCCGCCCAGTGCCCGGCAATTCAGTGCTGCCGCGGCACTGGCGAATTCCGCAATACGGGCCAACGGCCATTGTTCTATCAGGCCATATATAAATGCGCCGTGATAAACATCGCCGCAGCCGGTGGTATCCAGTGCCGATACAGGAAATGCAAGTTGACGGTGAGTCCCGGCGTTGTCGCGACAATAGCTCCCTTCGTCGCCGGCAGTAATAGCTACCGTATGCGCGGCGGTGTTCTTATGTAGAAAATTCAACGCGTCTTCACAGTCATCGCAGCCGGTGTACTCGCAGGCAAAAGCGGCGCACACAATAAGCACATCGACTAACGGCAGTAGTGATTCGATGTCCGGATGCACGCTTTCTGCATCAAGAACTACTTGAACGCCACCCTGTTTAGCAATCTTTGCCGCAGCAATAGCAGCATCGATAGAGTAGTGATCAAGGTGTAAATACTGGCTGGATAGTATCAGCTGGTGATTTAATTCCTCTGCAGTCAAATGGGCTTTCCCATCACCCGTCCACAAAATGGTGCGTCTGCCGGTACCTGCCTCGACAATAATAAAGGCAAAGCCCATTGAGCCGCCAGCCTGGATGATGGAACCGTCGAGATTGACGCCGTGGTCAAGCAGTCCGGCATGAACTTGCCGGCCGAGCTCATCATCACCGAATTTACCGAGAAACCCGGTGTCCACGCCCAGACGCGCCAGCGTCACCAGTGCGGTGGCCACATTGCCGCCAGTCTGTTTGCTGAACGACTGCATTTCTATTTGTGTGTCCGGGTCCGGATAACGATCGACTACACCGATGTAGTCTACAACAGCTGCACCTACTCCAATTACTTTTGGTTGGCTGCACGAATTACCAGACATTGTAGATGGCCTATACCTGGGTTAGAACGAGATCATCTTTTAACGGTCTGTCTGGCTTAATGCCTTTCTTTTCCAGCATTCCGTGGTACTCGCGGACTGCTGACTCTGCATCCAGCTCACCATCTGCAATCGCCCTTAGTACAATGACACTGGATAGCTGGTCTTCGGAATTGTTGATCTTGCGACCGAACAACGCTGCACGTGCTCCGTATTTTTTAGCTTCCCATAACATTCGATAGGAATCGTGTGTGGTTCCCGATGGCCCGCCCAGAATACCGACGATAACGTTTGAATCGTAGCGCACCAGTGCTTCCAGTGCTGCGGGTCCGAAATACGGAATTTTTAGGAATAACGGCCGTCCGGCACTGGTGATACCGGCCAGTGTTTTAGCAATCGCATCGTTAACATAACCGGCAACGTCTTTTGGTGCATTGTCGCCCGGTGCATTAGGTACAAACACCTCAAGAAAGTGACGGAATTCTTTTTGCTCTGCTTCAATGCGAAAATCTTTATACGCCTGCAGTGCTTGTCGATCCAGGTGTGTATCGTTGTTGAATGTCATGGAATACAATCCCAGATCAGCGCCTAGTCGACGTTCTTCAGGTGCGCAATTCCATTTGCCACATTGTGCGTGCTCTATTGTTGTGCTGCGAAATGGCAATGATGGCTGGCTGCTATAGATGCCGCTGTCGCCAAGCCAGATATCTGTGGTGTCGTTGGCGCGTATCGCAGGAGTTACTGCGCTATTATCGAAGAGGCGCTCGTTAATGGTGAGTTGCTCGCTACTGCTGACACTCATCAGCATGATATCAACCAGTCCCTGCTCGGTTACATCGCGCATGTACTGCAGATAATTCTGATGCGTTCCGTATGGATGGCGGTCGGTGTCGTCACCGCGATTTCGACCGGGTGACGGGATGCCTCCACCCATATCGCCGTCTTTTGCATCAGCCAGAATAAAATCGCCAACCGATGAGTCGGCTAATATTCTTTCTATTTTCTGATCAAGTGTTTTTTTCATCATAATATTTTCTGTTGATCGAGCCTGTAGTTAATCGGGCAGGCGTTATATCAGGCTTAAGGCTGAATTTGCTGGCACAGTAATGTTAATAGTGCGCTATGTCATCAGAGGCCTGACTCTGTTGATTGCTGATGATTGTGGTGAGCAGAATATACACCGTCCAGTTAATTTCGCACAATCGGCTCTCCACAGCAACACCCGGCAGCCACACTCTGATCAGCCTGACTACGGCTTGTCAGCCACAGTGGTGCTGTGAAGCTGCTGCCAGAAACCGCAGCCCTTCGGTGAGTTCATCGATCTCTATATACTCATCTGCCT
>CAKZVB010000254.1 GCA_937922015.1 uncultured Granulosicoccaceae bacterium | reverse complement strand
GCTCAGACGAGTGCCACAATAATAGTCAGTATTTCTGCAGCATTGACTGTTACAAAGGCATTATCGATGTACAAACCAGTCGGTACCATCGGCGGTGTGGATCACCAGCCGTAAGTACCACGCGAACACAAGCCCCCGTCTTTGCGACACATTGATTCCTATCACCCTATTTTAACTGCTTTACAATCATTATCGGCTTCGTGCGGTACAATCGACAACATCTGGCAACCATGAAATTGAGTGTCAACCAGTGACAGTAATGTATTGCTTACACTTGTTACACCCTGGATTAAAAAATGAAACATAAAATAGATATTCCGCAGAAAAAACACCCCCTCGCAACAGCTGTGTTGCTCGCCTCGGGTCTGACAATCGGATTAAGCGGTTGCGGCGCCGACCAATACGGAGATACCAACGATGGCCTGATAAGCGGAACCACAGGCGTGTTCGGAAACGATACGGCGACCTCCCTGCTACTGCTCGGCGGTGTTGTTGGTGCCGCAGCGCTACTGGATTCCGACAACGATAGTGGAGCACTCGTTGTAAATACTGCAGGCAACGACGCGGTTGCCGGCGGTGATACCACAGGCGACGATACTGCCAACAACGGTGATACCACTACAGGCGGTGATACTGCAACCGGCGACAACACAGGTGGCGACACAGGTGGCAACACTGGCGACGGAAGTGACTCCGGCTCAGACAGTACTGACAGCAACGGTAACAACGACGGTGACGGAACTGGCAGTGACGGCAACGCAAGCGACAACAATGGCGATACCGATTCCACCGGTAACGACACGCAGAACATCCCGGAGGGAACACCGGTAGAATTTCTACAACCACCCGACTGGTTAAGGGGCATGTGGCAGGGTACCGCTTCAGATGGAACTGATCTGATGGGGTACGGTGGTGCAACAGCAATGGGCACCGCCAGCCCGGGTCAGCCAATTGGCCCGTACTCTGATATCCCCGGAGCGAGACTCCAGGTGTTGCAAAACACCGATTCTGTTTTTGAATACACGGTGACGTATCCGCGTGAAGATGGTACCGAGGCAGTGATTAACGAGCAGTGGGAATTCATCGACGACGGCAGCGTGCTTTATACCGTTTCCGGTACTAATGAAGATCAATTCATCATGTATAACACCCCTGCCGCGGATTTCCTGCAGCCGCCAAACTGGCTACAGGGTCAATGGCAAGGTGACGACACTGCAGCTTATATCAACGACAGCAATATAGTCTACGGCAACGGCAGCGCTCAAAAAAACTACTACAACCTTCTAAGTCACGATAACAGCGTGTTTCAACTCAGGCAAAACGACGACAATACCTATTCAATTAAAATAACCACCTACGACTCACAGGGAGGCGTAATATATATTATCGATACATTCACCAGCACTGGCAACAACTCGTTAACCCTCACCAGTACAGTTGAAGGTTTTCAACCGGTAACCATGACTCGCCAGTAGACAGAAAAGCACGTTGACGCCGAAATCATTCGGCGTCAGCCGCTCACCTTTACCAACCATTGCATGTAATGACTATACCTCGGCTCTCCGTGCTTTTTGCTTTTCCGTTTCTGATATCGAGCTGCGATCCCTATAGCGATGAAATGCGCGAGCCACCTCCGCACGAGACAATGACTTTTCACCAGGAACGTGGTTATGCGCCCGGTACGTCAGCGTTGATTTACAATTATCACGACACCATTAAAACGCGATTTTCAATCCCGTTCGGTGAGCTGTTTCTGGAGACCTATCAAATCGACCGCGGCGTATCGTTTAAGGATATTGTCCTGCACTATAAACTCTCGCTGAAAGAATCCGGTGCCTGGACACCAGTCGACCCTGCCGGACTTGAATGGTCTGACGATACTCACGCTGCCGGCTGGAAAGACAATAAAAAAGTATTCATCGTCATAGCAGCAAACCCTCAACGCGAAACCGATATGATGCCGGTATTTACCCTAAGCAACCTCGGCAGGGCCAAAGAACAATAGATCCGGCGCTTAACAAGTGACTCTTAGGGTTAATTCGACATACACAGCGGTGAATCTTTAGCGGGTAATTTTTTCCCCGATCACTTTAACTGCCTGAGCAGATTTTTTGCCAGGCCGCCATTGAGTTTTGCGTAATCCTGCAACGCGCCGCGTCCTCCGGCGGCGTACACCGCCGCAGCGTTAAGCAATTCGCCAAGTTGTCGGGCGCTACTTTGATCGAGCTGGCAATGCGCCCCACCGCTGAGTTGTGCAAATTGTTTAAATGCACTGGCCGCTCCGAGATGATGCCCTTCCTGAAAAATAAACATCGGTACACTGTGCAGTTTTAACTGACCCGCCAGTGACCCGAGGGTATCGATATTTTCTTCCATGCTGTCGCCGACATAAACCAGCGCGTCTACCTGCCCTGCCTTAATGACTTTCAGGGTATGCTTGAGTACTCTCTCTATTTGAGTTTGACCGGCAAGACATTTTACCGAGCTCATCAGACGCAATAGATCCATCGGGTTAGACAACCAGCCGGACGATTTACATTCCTGATACCCGCGAAAAAAAACCAGTTGCAATTCAAGACTGCCAATTGCACTGCTTTTGGCAAACATATCACCCTGTAGCTGACAAGCCATGTCCCAGGTCGCTGCACGGCTGGCGGTAGCATCCATGGCAAAAATCAACCGACCCGGTCTGTCGCCTCTGTGTGGTTGCGGCATTTGATCAAGCTTGTCAAGAAATGCCGTCACTTGTGCAGAAGAATCTGCCTTGTTTAATTCACCCGGTTTCTTTGCCATCGCCGCTGCCTCTGGACATAATGTTTAGCTATAAGCCATCGTGCACAACACGAAACCCGACTCCCTTATCGCGAAACGCAGGAGCTTCATTACCACGATAGCTGGAGCGTGCATAATCTGCTTCGTTGTACCAGGATCCTCCTCGCATGACAAAGCGTTCGCAATTCTGATTAACCATAGCCGCCTCGCTGTCTCCCCGCCCGAAGTAGTTGTCTGTCCAGCAGTCCTGCACCCACTCCCATACATTGCCATGCATGTCATAAAGACCAAACGGATTAGCCGGAAAGCTACCGACCGGTGCAGTTTGCACACCACCCCATTCACTGCCACAACCTATGCAATTGGCACCTTCCAGAAGCTCTTCGCCGGTATAGTAAGGGGTCACTGTTCCCGCACGTGCCGCATACTCCCACTGTGCCTCGCTTGGGAGTCTGTAAGTTCTTTTGGTTCGCCTGGTCAGCCACAGTACATAGGCCTGCGCATCATGCCAGCTCACATTGGTGACCGGTCGGTTGTGGTGTTCCGGCTGGTATTGCGGTGCAGGTATATCGTTGTCCACGGCATAAACGCGATACTGCTCCATGGTTATTTCAAACCTGGACATACTGAATGCCTCGATAGAAACCTCACGCATTGGTTTTTCATCTTCCGCTCCCGCCTCACTCCCCATCACAAACTTACCAGCAGGTATTGCCACCATTACCGGTGCAATAAAGGTAGTGCCGGTCGTACCGTCTTTTTTAACAGGTTCAGCCGCCACTCTCTTAGAGCTGTCAGCATAATTGGAAAGAACAGAACCCCCTGAGCTGGCTGAACTATCGTCACCGGATTTTTCACTCGCAGCGACTATGGCCGCCTTCAGTCCGGTTTGCCCGTCTACTCTGTCATCAATCTTTATCGCAGAGTTCAGTCGCCTGCCTGCAAGATCTATCTGGCCGTTTTTCAGTGCTGCACGTGCAAGCACCATATAAATCCGTGCAATATATTTTTCGCCATTAACCGCATAGTCGTGAGTTGGCAAAATGCTTTTAAGCCGGTTAATTTTATTCAGTGCATTATTGCCAACAGGCCGCATGAGACGGCGCGATTTCAGATCTGCAGTAATCCCGTCAACCAGAGTTTTCTGCTCTGCGGTAAATGTTTCAGTGCTTACCTGATCACTAACAACAGGCTCAGTGGTCGTGTTCGCGTCGACGGGCAGAGTATCAGCCTCCGGTAACTGCTCATCAACCGCCACGGGCGCAGTTTCATTAAAGCAAACGACGGCACCATTTTCACACTCCTGTGCAAAAGCCGAGAACGACACCGCTGAACCGGCCACCACTGTAAAGACAGCAAAAACCGATAGAATGCAATGCAGATTGAAAGGGATCTTCACTTGATTTTAAGACTCACTACTGGCAGAGCGGCCCGGGACAAACGACCCGGCGCGTGGGCCTCGATTGTACCGTGTGTGCCCTCAACGCGCGAGTATTACAGTTGTCTGCAAAACAATAGTTTAGCCAAAGACCCCTGGAACCAGACAGTTCACCAACCTTTCATTTGATCGAAAATATTAGGCCGTCCAAACCGCCGGGCAACCCGGACCCAAGTGCAGTGTGACCTTGCAAATATATAGTGGCAACGCAACCGCCGCGGCCTTTTCGCTCAGCCGTACTCAAGGCAAGTAACTCTGATCGAGTTGCAGTACAAAAGATACATTCCCTATCCTGATATCGGCCTGACCGATTTGACCTCAACCGGTTTAGGTTTCACTTTTATGCCCAGCCTTTCCAACTCTCGCTGCAAAGACAAGACGTCCCACGAATTAGCTAAAAAATCTCCGGGTAAGGTTAGTCTGACTTCCTCAAGCCAAACGGGGATAACTCCCTTGCTATTCACCCCCTGGGACACAAGCCGATGTCCAACCAACACCAACTGAGCCCCTCGACTTTGTATTTTGCTTATGTGCAGGGTACGTGAATGCAAAGAATTTCCGGAGTTCAGCCCCACCTTAATCGCACGAATTGAAAGCTTGTGCGCCCATACCTGCGGCAGCAGTATTCTTTGTCGTTGTAAGATCTGTGTTTTATTTTGAGGTGCGGGCATAGCACCTTGTTGGTCGATACGAATTATTCCAACCTCATTACTCGTATCGGCAAAGCTGTTGGATGCAGCCACTAACAACACCAGTAACAACATCAGGCTTCGGTTTATCATTTTCATGTTCTGCTCCCCGCATGTATTGAGGATTGATTGTCGTCTTGCGCAACACAAGCGTCATGGTCGGCGGGGCGGGTAAATTCACTATTAACTATCTGCTCTACACCGGTCGCCAGGTGGCGTTCCGCAAATTCGGCCAGTCTCGCACTTCGACCGATGCTGTATTCCCGTAAATTGCCTTTGTTATTTTCGCGGTACTGCAGCAGGCCGTAACGATCAGCGATCACCGGCAGCGTTCTTTTGACAAGACGCTTGCGTGCGTTGCCCCGCTGGTCCGCCGTAGCTGCCTGACCGATCATCGCGTCTACCAGTCCGCCCGCCGTATAGGGCTCATTATTCAGCAGGCACAACAAACAGATAATCGAGGTCTCCGATTCACGCAATATAGCAAGGTGTTTTTTTTCGAGCTGCCCGGTGGCGAGTGGTGCCACCTTACAATCACCATACAAATAGTCTTCAACCCTGCTCCACAGAGTAAACATCAGTGCCATTTGAGTGATTTGCTGCACGCCCTGAAACGCTGGCAATTCCAATGGCTGATCAGATTCCTGTTGCCAGGCGGTATTCACACCAAGAGATGCGCTGATGGGTCTGACTACAAAAGGATTTTGATCGACTGGTGGATCGCCCGGCCTGTAGTCACGCAGATGGTCCGGCGTCTCTTCGATCACAGCAGATTTTGGCATGCTTACACCGTCGTTTTACCTGTTATCAGGTATGGAGTGTATTCAATTAATCTCAAGCTACAAACCGGTAAAATTTACCCTGATTTGCGTTTCGCCCCCTTTTTACCGGACATCTCGGAAACAAGACGCCCAATCGGGCGCCTCGCTCCGTGTCTATCAGCCGCTTAAGGCATTGTAAGTGCCCGAAACAGCGGGTTGTTATCGCGTTGGATCAACACTGCGACTGGCTCGCCAGCCGGCGCTTTTTGCACCAGACCAACCAGGGCGTCGACCGAATCAACGGGTTGCTGATTAAAAGAAACCAGCACATCCCCGGCTACGATCCCGGCCAGAGCCGCAACCCCTTGCGGATCAACCGAAGTGACTACCACCCCGGATTCGATGTTGCCCAGCTCCTTGCGCTGTTCAATCGTTAATTCTGCAACCTCAACACCAAGCCTTGATTCGTTGTCGGTATCCAACTGGCCTGTTTTTATTACCTGGCGATCTTCTTCAAGCTCCTGAATGGTGACCAGTATGTTTTTTGTCTCACCGTTGCGCAGTACTTCTACATCAACCGTCTGACCCACCGGGATTACACCAACCAGAGGTGGTAAATGCGAAGACTGCCCGATCTTGTGACCATCGAAAGACAAAATCACATCACCGGTTTGCAGGCCGGCGTTGTATGCCGGGCTGTCCTGAGTTACCTTCGAAATCAACGCGCCTTCCGGTCGGTCAAGTCCGAACGAGGCCGCCAGTTCAGAATCGACGTTTTGAATTAATACACCCAACCAGCCACGACTGACATAACCATTGTCTTTTAACTGAGCCACAACATTTTTAACCACGTTTGACGGTATCGCAAACGAAAGCCCCATATACCCGCCAGAGCGTGAAAATATTTGCGAGTTAACCCCGATTACCCGACCTTCAGTGTCAAACAACGGACCACCCGAATTTCCCGGGTTAACAGCTACATCAGTCTGAATAAACGGTACATAGTTTTCGTCAGGCAAACTACGTGAGAGTGCAGATACAATGCCCTGCGTCGCCGTGTAATCAAACCCGAAAGGCGTACCTATCGCCAGTACCCACTGCCCTACGTTCAGCGCCTGCGAATCACCCATCTCAAGTGTCGGCAGGCCGGTAGCATTGATCTTAAGCAACGCCACATCAGTACGAGGATCAGCCCCTATTAACGTTGCTGTGTACTGGCGGCGATCAGGAAGTGACACTGTTATTTCATCGGCGCCGTCAACCACATGCGCGTTGGTTACCACATAGCCATCCTGTGACATGATAAAACCGGAACCAAAGCCGGCTCCACGACGACTTTCAGGGGCAGGAGCACCACGCGGCGACGGCTGAGGCATACCTTCAAAATACTTGCGAAAAAACTCTGGCAGATCATCTTCATTGAACTGCGGGCTCTGACGCTGTGCCGACGTCATTCTCTGACTCGCGGTCACAGAAATCTTAACCACGGCTTTGCCTTTCTCCTTGACCAACGTCTCAAAATCAGGCAACACCAGCGCCATTGCGTTACCCGCAAGCATAACCGTCATCGCCAGTAGTGCAGCGACCTTTGCTAACAGACCGACCACGGGTACATTGCGCTGCGCTTCAGGCTGCAACGCACCCACCCCTGCATGTGGGCTGGTTTGCAGGGCTTTTATTGTTGTACTCATATGGTTTCTCCCAGTTCGAATACGGTTCATTTCCAGATTGTTTTCAACCACCATGTTTAAAACCAGACATGAGGGTGATGCCGAAACAATAGGGCCATTGGCCGCAATTCAAAAACGGGTAATTTCTACCAGGGTATTTTTTACCCGGTAAAGAGCTCCGGGACAACAGACGACGCACGGCGACAAGGCGACGCTGTTTAGCGCTTATGGCTCTGGAGCCTTATCCTGAATAATGCAGGCCAGCCGGATGATCGTCGTTTATACTGCAGCGATGACGACAGAAACCATTTTCACACTGCTGGGCACCGGGTCATCGGGCGGGGTACCAAGAATTGGAAACGACTGGGGAGCATGCGACCCGGACAACCCCAGAAACAGACGACAACGCTGTTCAATGCTGGTTGAAAAAACAAGCCCCCACGGGACCACCAGCATACTGATAGACACTGGCCCGGACATGCGCGCGCAACTGCTGCAAGCCAATGTCCAGGACCTTGACGCCGTGCTGCTTACCCACTCACACGCCGATCATATTTTCGGCATGGATGACCTGCGACAACTTGCGATAAAACACCGCAAACGCGTTGACGTCTACATGGATGAGCCAACAGCGCAACGGGTAATGCCCGCGTTTGGATATTGCTACCACCAGGCGCAAAACAGTATTTACCACGCCATTTGCCGTGAACATCGAATAAATCCGTCAGAAACATTCACTATCGAAGGCGCCGGCGACGCGATTAGCGTCAAACCCTTTGAAGTAAATCACGGTGATATCTGTTCACTGGGTTTCAGGTTCGGCGACATCGCCTATCTGCCGGATGTGAAAACCGTAGATCTGCCGGAAAGCCTGGAGGCTATAAACGGGCTGGAGGTATTAGTCCTTGACGCACTGCGATACACGGAACACCCGACACACATGAATGTTGAAGAGGCTGTGGCATTTATCGCCAGAGTGAAACCCCGCAAGGCTTATCTGACCAATATGCACAACGCCATTGACTACGCAACATTAAACCAACAGCTGCCACCGGGCATTGAAGCTGCCTACGATGGCCTGCAGTTTTCGGTTAGCGGGTAATTGCATCCACCAGTTCTGTGTCGCGATCAGCGCGCTAACTTACCTGTCACCATCCGTAATCGTGCAACAGTTCTTCATCAACTTTGATCTTTTTCAAGGTAATAACATCAACATCTGTCAAAGCACAGTTTGGCTTCTTACTGTGATTAATAAATCGGAAGTCGTTGGTCACCGTCATTCCCTGCTCATCAGTAAGCCACAACACGTAGATACCGTCTTTTTTGGTCAGCTTACCTTCAAGTAGACCCAGTGTGACATTTGCCTTGATAGGCTTAGCCGCAAACATACCCTTGCCGTGCAGATCACTGTCAGCGACATAGACCAGATCGTAGGGTACCTGCTTACTCTTGCCTGGCGGGTATCTCTTTCGAGCTTTTTTAGCTGCTACCTTTTTACCGGTTTTGTCCCGCGCAGCCGTTTTCTTAACAGAGGTTTTTTTAGCAGCAGCTTTTTTACTGCCCCCGGCTGTATTGGTTTTGGTTTTGCCGGCGGTTTTCTTTGCCATTAGTTGTCTTACTCAAAACGGCCAATGGTACAGATACCGCAACCCCGGTCAAGCGTTATGTATCAACCTGACAGCCATAGATGACTATAACTGCACTATTTTATAAACATGATCCCCGGGAGTCTGCGCGGATCCAACGGAGAAGACACTTTTATCAAAACACCACATTAAAAAATCTAACCGGAACAACGATAAACACAGCGTTCAGTCACAATAAGGTCGAGTGGGACATCCCAACTCTGTGGCTGCAAATGTGGCTCGCGCTGGCTGTCATGTGCTACCCCTAACAACACCGGTCCGGTCACATCACCGGATTCTAAGCGGCCATTCTTATGTGCAAATGTGCGATCGTAGAACCCCCCACCCTGACCTATCCGATTGCACTGCTCATCAAACACCACCAAAGGCGCCAACACCAGATCAAGCTGCAGAGGTGAGATATAGTCTGCGGGGTCAGCATCCGGCTCAAGCAGACCAAAGCCCTTTTTTTCAAGGGGTTTGTCCAGACTCCAGGGCGCGAAATACATCGTGGAATCCCTCAATACCGGGAGATAAAACTGCTTACCGGCAGCAAACCCGCTTCTGATCAACGGTGCCAGATCTATTTCGCCACGGATGGCGATATAAGCTGCAATATGAGTTGCACGCTGATACTCACTCCTTGCTTCAACCAGACTCTTTAACGCCGCAGAATTCGCACTTTGCACTTCTGCTGACAACGCCGCACGCCTTGCGCGATGTTTTGCACGAAAAAGATCGACTTGATCTGCCATGGTGAATACTCGTTACCGGTTATCAACGATTGTTGACGATACTGGTAGCGAGATCAATGGGCAGAAGCGACGGGTCTTCACGGCTCAATTCAATGCCACGATCAGCGTAGATATACAAACGGTGATTGAACCATTTATGACGAGTATTGGCATAAATATCACCGACATAGGTTTGCAAGTCCTGTGTATCCGCAGACTTAGCCACCGAATAGCTCTCTAATGACTTCCCGGACAACGACAACGTGGCGACCATCAGGTAGATTGAAAATACGGCACACACCGCAGTCAAACCGGCAGCGACTACAGCGGGCGGCCGATACAGCATCAACACCAGTAACAGACCGACGATTAAAAATCGCTCCCCCGGATTAACGACACCAAAAGAATTTTGACCACCGAGAAAAAAGGCCAGCAATACCGCCATTACACAGAGCGTAACCGGCCAGTGCGAACCGCTTTCTTTAAATCGATACCAGTTATTTAACTTACCGGTGATCAGCGCCCACGCCAGACAGCAAAACCACAACACAATACACAGCACCACCAGAAAATTCGCTGCGAAACCACTCTGATAGAAAAGGTTCAGATCCTCCAGAAAACTCTTGCCGTCGTGCAGTATAAAATTATGAAACGGACCCTGCTTTGCCAGCGTGTAGGCCTTGTATTGAATCCACTGAATGATGTTCATACCCTGCACCGCAAAAGCTTCTCCACTGGTCAGCTTAATTACGGTATACCAAACCAGCAGCAAAACTGACGGCAGCAGTGCTGTTAGTTCCGGCCATCGACGCTTATCAGCAGCGAACGCGATGGTCAGACCATTAAAAATCAGAAACACCGCAAACACTGCAGCATGCGAGAAGAAAAGCAGCAATGAAAAGAAAAACAAGCACAACCGGCTTTTTATGCCGCACAACAGAGTCAGATAGATATACAACGCGAAGAACAACAGACCCAGTTGATAGTTGATATAGCCATTCCAGAAACCCGGTCCCAAAGTGATCAACATCGTCAATAACAGGTTTAACGCACCATCATAAGCAACCGCCTTATGTCGCGAAACCATAAACCACAGTGATGCAGCAAACGCCAGATACAACCCCAGCCAGATTTTTCCGGCCACCACCGGGCTGACCGCAAAATTCAACAGACCCATAGCGAACTGGCTGATCGAGTTGGGGACCGGGTACGGAACCAGCTCAAAACTTCGAACAATCTCCGCCTCACTGCCGGATATCAGCTTGCTAAAAATCCAACCCTGGTACATCCATTCCGGGAAATCATGCAGGATCGGGAAGCTCTGCAGGACAAGCAGGCAATAGCCGATAAAGGCCGTCACTGTGAAGGACAGAGTATGTAGTAGTTTTTGCATTAAATTAGTTGGTTATTCAACGTGCCTACTGCGTGTAAGCTGCCGGGTTCACACCCGTTCAGCGACTGGCTTTATTTATCGCGAGCCTACATTAAATCGGTCAATTCGCTGATTACTAAGCAGCATTCCAGAAGAAACCTTAAATTTTTACTCATTATGACGGCAAACCCTTGAAATCGAACCTCAATCTATCGCAGCACTTCCCGATAACTGCTCTTTAGACTTCGATTCCATGCCGTATGAACCAGGAACCATCAAAAATCGCAGCCGACTTAAGTAACTGCCTGGTTTGCATGGGCGGCAATGAGACTGAGGCACTGCCGTCAGTTCGCGACACTCTGCCGTTCGCACTGGAATGCAATATCGACTACTTCACCTTGGTGATGGAAGCTTTGTCTACTCGCATGAGTACCTTTGACGAGCTCACTTTTGTCTTCACCAGAAGCGTTACCGAACTGCCCGCCAGATTCAACAGCACTCCGAATCTGGTTGTTTTTGTGATGGGGGATGAGTGGGCGCGCGTGCCGACCTACGCCAATCGCTGTCTGGCCGTGTATAAAGCACCCGGGCAACATATGAATCTGGCATTGCATCGGCGTTGGTGGCGCTTTAACGCGATGGCACTGTTGCAATACGTTAGACAACAGTCAAAGCGAATACCGCATCATTCAGTCGATGTAAAACAAAACATATTTGCTATTCCCTATGGTTACTATCGACTGCCCCGCCGTCAACACGTCACACCGATAAACCAGCGTGCTATTGATGCATCGTTTACCGGCAGTATTGATCATAAAAATGTGCTGGGCGGGCTGATAAAAACGAACAAGGTTTTATCGAGAGAGAGAATGGTAAGCACCGTCGATCAGTGGAAAAAGGATAAGCCTTATTCTATTGATGTAAAACTCTCCAGCTACTTTCCAAAAGCCAGAGACACCCCTGAATTCGACGATTATCCACAGATTCTGATGAACACAAAAATCTGTCTGTCGCCTCGCGGCACACACCTGGAGACCTATCGACTGTGCGAAGGCATGTACTACGGTTGCATCGTGATAGCAGAACAACAACCGGACCACTGGTTTGCCGAAAAATCTCCGGCCTTTATCGTTAATGACTGGAACAGTCTACCGGACCTGCTGGATAAACTACTGACCGACCCGCCGCTTATGACAGAGTTACAACAGGCATCTCTTGACTACTGGGACTCGACTCTGGCGCCTGCCGCTGTAGCTGACTACGTATTTGATAGCCTTAAACGACTACAACCGACACAGGCTGCAAACGACGCTAACGGCCGCGATTTCGGAATCGACAAGGCAGCATAGGCACTTTTCCGCCTTGCATTGACGACTGTCGCTGTGAAAAATTTGTCACCGTATTTCTCAAGCGGTCCACTAGCCAGATCCTGGCGCCTGGCGGTCACCGTTACTGTCGCAGCACCCTAGCTTCTATTCCTCAGCAAGCGTCAGTAACAATGCGCCGGCTTCAACCTGATCTTCCAGCGCAACAAGTAACTCTGCCACTGTGCCGTCACGCGGGGCGGTAAGAGTATGTTCCATTTTCATCGCCTCCATAACCACCAGTGCATCACCTGCAA
>CAKZVB010000253.1 GCA_937922015.1 uncultured Granulosicoccaceae bacterium | reverse complement strand
CAAAAGTGCTTTTGCGATCTTTTGCGGTCAGGCAAGGAGGGCTCTGGAATCAAATAAAATATATATAGTAAATTGCATTTCATCGTTGTTATTGTTCTGTGTGGGCGTTTTCCTGCTGGCAAACGCAATGACTCCGGGTAGCTTGCGATGGTGATGCTACATGCCTGTAGTGGTGAGTGATGTTCGCGGAACATACCGCCCGCAATAGAATTTGTGCCTGAAGATGTTCTAAACGAGCGGTACAGTTCTCTCAACCCCTGTTTTCAATACAATGAAAATCCATTAAAATGACCGTCCAAATGCGGGAAGGAGGCCACTATGCTTATTATCCATCATCTGGTTCTATCGATACGCCAGTGTAAATTGCTGGTTGTGGTGATTATGTGGTCTTTTTGCTGTGTCGCCAGTGCCGAAGACGTAAATCACTCCGACACCACGCCCGGAAGTTACAGCGGTGCGATGGAAACCGTATACCCCGACTGGTTCAAAGTGAGCTTTCTGGAGCTGGAAGATGACGTCGCTGAAGCAGCGGAAGAGGGCAAGCGTCTGATGTTGCTGTTTCATCAGGATGGCTGTCCTTACTGCAACCTGTTTGTCGAAAGAAACCTTGCGCAAAAAGATATTGTTGAGCGCTTGCAAAGCAATTTTGAAGTCATCGAATTCAATTTGTGGGGTGACCGTGAAGTTGTCGCCGTTGATGGCAAGACGTTTACAGAAAAAGCCTTTGCTGCGGCACTGAATGTACAGTTCACTCCGACGGTACTTTTTCTGACTGAGCAGGGCGAACTTTCACTTAGGCTCAACGGCTACTATGATCCGGATCGGTTTCGTGTGGCGCTTGATTATGTAGAAAAGAAACAGGAGTCCGTCGAGAGCTTTAAGGATTTTATTGCAGCGAATGAATCTGTTACCACATCCAGCACACTTACCCGGCCAGAATATCTGAGTGGCGCAATCACTGAACTGCCGGACCGCAAAGGTAAGGGGGTCAAACCGCTGGCAATACTGTTTGAGCAGAAAGGCTGCGTGAACTGCGAGACACTGCACGCCACCTTGCAATCTGATCCGGAGACGCTAAAACTACTGAGCGAATTTGATGTCTTTCAGGTAGACATGTGGGGACGAGAAAGCTTCACCACACCGGACGGCAACACCACAACCGGTAGAAACTGGAGCAGCGAGCTCAATGTGAACTTTGCCCCGACAATGATTTTGTATGCGGCAACCGGAGAGGAAGTCATTCGTTCAGAAGCATGGTTCAAGCGTTTTCACAGCCAGTCAATACTTGACTATGTGGTTTCAGATGCCTGGCGTGAACAGCCAAGCTTTCAGCGTTATATTTCAGCGCGCGCAGACGCACTGCGTGAAAGCGGCAAGGACGTTAATATCTGGGAGTAATCAAAAGCACCGGCATGCACTTGATCATGGCGTATTGGCGTTGTCGAATGATACTGTAGTGCCCTTGGTCTTTGTACCTTGTCTCTAAACCTCAATGTTGCCGGTGTTTTCATGATCCTTTTCAAGCTCTACTTTGAAAGCGGTTTCAATCAGGCGGGCAAGTTCCCGGATAACCTTGTCGTTGCCTGATCCCGCGCGTTCTGCAACATAGAGATTAACGAAGTAGGCCGGCAATTTGGGCAGGCGATTTTCAGTGTCACTCACCTCGGCCATTCCGGGAGCTTTAAAGCCGCGAATGTCGGCTCTTATCGCCAGATCTGCGGCACACGCAATTGCTACAGAGTAGGAGTTATTGCCGGAATCTATTGCGTTTACCCATGATATGCCGGCGGTATCCAGTGCCGCGATAGCGGGTTTTCTAAACATACAGATACGGGTAAACGCCAGCGGCAGCGGTTCCTGACGCCAGGCTCGACCGTGAATCGCACCTGTCCAAACCAGATCGCGTTCGAGTAGGTTTTTACAACCCGGGTTTGTATCCAGCTCGGTAGTGATAATCACATCGAGTTTACCGGCCCTGAATCGCTCAAGCAGGTTTGCTGATTGTTTGCTGTAAAGACGGACAGAAGCGTGTGGATGGGTTTGCACGAACTGCTTCAGTATGCGCGGAACGTGTGGTTCGACAATGTCATGTGGCACCCCGAAGCGTACCTCGCCACCTTCATCTCGCTGCAGTAATCGACCCAGTGCTTCATCGTTCATGCTGACCAGTCTTCTGGCATAGCTCAGAAGCTGTTCGCCCTCCGCCGTAGGGCACATTCCCTGGCTGTTGCGCGTTAGCAGCGAAATGCCCAGCATGTCTTCCAGGCGTTTGATTTGCATGCTAACAGCGGATTGGGTCAGGTGCAGTTTGTTGGCCGCACGTGTTACGCCAGCCATCTCTACCACCGTTATAAAGGTTCGCAACGTTCCAATATCAAGATTTCTAAACACCTTGTCCCCTAACTGAACTTCACCGTTATTGATTTTGTAAATCAACGTTTGTGATAGTCATTATTTGCTGTGATCACAAGATACCAGTGAAACAGAATTCGGGTCAAAGGTGCAATCAATATGGTTGATATTCAGTATCAAAATGTTTTGTTTGGTAAACCATTGCCGCTGTTCCACACTTCTTATGCGCGCCACAAGCGCGTCTTTTTCACAGGGAGAAAAACATGAGGTACATCTCTTCTAAAAACTCCTGCCATAAGCAGGACCAAAAGAGACGGATTGGTAGCAGGTTTATTTACCCCTTGCGTGCAATAGGAAGGTATGTGGGAAGGCTGGCAAACCGGTTCTTCGACCAGAGGCACGGACTGGACAGGCTGAACGATCATCAGCTGCGGGATATTGGCTTAACCAGAGATCAGCTGCATAGCAATAAACAACGATGTCTGTCTGAGCTGGCAAAATCGGCACACCCCGATGTTGGATATTTGCAAGGGGAGTTGCAGCACCAGTACCGTAAACGGGTTAGACGTCTTCCTGAAGACTGATCATTTTTGTGCTGAAGAAAAAAGTCCGGTCCTGATTCCCAAATGGTTAGGCCCGGTGTGGATGTTGCCCGCATCGGGTCGTGCATTAAGCAATTTATGCGCAATAAATCAGGTGTTTAGCCGGTCTTTTATCACATAGTAAAAATTTGCAGGCACACGAACGTATAAGCAATTAAACTCGTCGATACGGTGTTAACCTGTTCTTGTTGCGGCCAATCGTGAGTGATGTACTGACAAATAGTACCAGCACTGGTAAGAACCGATTCAGGAGACGATATGAAAGCCATGCAGTTAGAAAATTTTGAAGCTCCTGATGCATTGTGCGTCTGTGTTGAGACTAATGAATCTGAGCTGCAGGCGGGTCAAATTGCGGTTGCTATTGAGGTGGCGGCAATAAACCCTGCCGATCCTTTGATCTTTGAGGATCGCTACCCGGGACCAGACGCTCTGCCCGGTCGGGTCTTGAATGTAATGGCAACAGACCGGGAACCTGATTGAGTAATCACTATCTGATTCGATGTGCCCCCGCGATATTTTTGTTGCTTTGGTCGGGTGGGTTCACTGTTGCCAAAATAGGTATAAGTGAAGCTGACCCGATTACGCTGCTGGCACTGCGTTATTTTTGCGTGGTCGCGCTATTGCTGCCTTTCGTTTTATATTTTAAACCACCGCTTCCAGCGTCACCAGCCGAATGGGGTCATCTTGTGTTGGTCGGGTTTCTGATACAGGTGGTGTATTTCGGTACTGCCTGGTACGCACTGTCCAGTGGTGGGTCTGCTGGTAGCGTGGCATTGATCACCTCTCTGCAACCTATCCTGGTGGCGCTGTTTATGTCCGGTTTTGCCAGGGAGAACGTGTCAGGAATTCGTTGGCTTGGATTAGCGCTTGGGTTGTCGGGAACAATACTAGTGATTATCGGCAACAACGGGGTGCAGCCGATAAGTTTATTCGTTGTTTTGTTTTCGTTTGCAGCGCTGTTGGCATTTACACTGGCAACCGTTTGGGAAAAGTTATTCGGTATCAGTCACCATCCACTGACCAGTAATACAGTGCAGTATATGGTCGGCTTTGTTTGTACCATTCCTATCGCGTTAAGCTTCGAGTCTATGCATATTAACGTTACCACGCCATTTTTGGTTGCATTGGCTTATCTGGTGGTATGCAACTCTATCCTGGCTATCAGCCTGTTGTTAATGATGATTAGAAATGGAGAAGCCACCCGGGTGTCGGCGCTGTTCTTTCTGGTACCGCCGGTATCTGCCTTGATTGCGTGGTGGGTATTGGACGAGCAAATGACGGTACAGGCCTGGCTCGGCCTGGCGGTTGCAGCGCTGGGTGTATGGCTGGTGACGCGTGATCAAAAAACGCTCAGCCAGAAACCACCGGATTCGACGCCGGTAAAAGGCGCAATTAAATAGTTTCAATGGAAATACATGGCAAGAGTGCCTGGTGCCATGATAGGTTTTCAGAATTTTAGTTGCGTTTTATGAAGACGCGACCTGGCCGCGCCTAATAGCAACCGTGAGTACAACTTGTGGAATCCGGTTAAGCTGTCGAAAACGATACCCAGTTTACGTTCTCCGTCTTTACCGGTAATCGTTACAACAGCTGAACCAAAATAGAGTCTGGTGTGCCCGGCTGTAGCGCCCGGCGTTGTGGACACCATTAGCCATGATCTGGTGCGGCTGAGGTAATCGCACAGCAGAAGTTGATTTGCCGCACGGGCCTCGACTGACCAGGCGGCAAACAGATCGATGGAGCCGTTGGCCAATTGTTTGACCTGGGTATCAGTGGACGGGCGAGCCACGACACATCGAAGAATAAAACGCTCAAGCTTGAACAGCCAGCTTGTATAGAAGGCTTCGACGAATTCTGCATGACTTACGCTGCCGGCGATTTCCGTGGTGTAGCAATCTACGTAGGCGTCCGACCCGGCGTAGGGGCGCAAGAGAGAATCAGCAGGAAGCGGGCTGGAATAGACTTTAGGCATTTGCAAAAACTATATTAGCTCAACACGCCGGAGCCAGCGTGTTGACAAGATAATTAATAGTGCCTTAAAGCCTAGTTTGTTGCAAAGCAATAGAAAAGGCCGTCGCCTCCAGTCCCGCGCAGGGCTTCAAGGCTGCAACCTTTTGAGCCATGGGCCGAGTGCCAGGACTCAGGGTTAGCGCCACCACCGGTACGATCGTGGTGGCCTACCATGGCCGATCCCTCTCCGGAGCTTGTCCAGTCTTCGCAAGCATCGCCTGATAGTTTTCCGTCAAGATCCGATCCGGTCAGTATGTCGTGGCGATTGGGACTATCTCCCCGGCCGTTGATCGTTTCGCCTGTTTCACTAAGCGAGTTTTCTTTGCTCAGCGCGTTGCTGTCAGAGTGAAGGTTGTCAACGTTGTCCGCAACTTTAACTCCTAAGGCGTTAAACCATGGACCGCTGCCAATGCGATCACGTGCGTTTTCTTCGCTTGAAGATAGATAAGCGCGCCAGTCCTTGCCGGTGACACCGGCCTTTTCAGCCAGTTCGTTGCAGTAAGCGTCTGCGCCCTTTAGTCCACCTAAGTCTGCGCCGTTGCCGGGGTTGGCGCTGGTGATGAAGAAGCTCATGCTGGTGTCCTGTGCAATCGCCATTGAAATTCCGCCGGTAAGAAGAGTGGCGGCCAGTGTTTTTGTTAAATTCATATGAAGCTCCAGTGTAGACATTGCGCGTTCGATTGATGGGATATATGTATGCAAGGAAGTTAGACTCCGAACAATAACGTCCCTTATGCTATGCGTAGAATGTGCAAGTATTGTGAAGATTCATCGTGGCTACAAAGCCTGGAACCTGTGCGATATGAAAGACAGCCGCGCTCTTTTATAGCTATGGTATTTGTCGCTTCATTTGTCGATTTGGCAAAAAGCTTACCGCCCCCGCATACACTGCGAGGGAGGTTCAGGCTGAACGTTTAGCGGAACCGTTGTTAAGGTGGGATAACAAATCTGATTAGTATCTCAAGCGTTAGTTACTGCACTGACTGCCGTCCGGTAACAGGATTACTCCGTCGCCGCCGGACTGGTTGATATTTAAATCAGCGGGACAAGGCGGCAGATTTGTCGCGCTCTGGCGTCTCATTGGTACATGTTTAACGGTTCGATAGGTGTGGTCAAATACGGTAACGAGTCCTCTGCCTGAGAGTATTTGAAATGCATCAATCACGTTTACATTGTTAACCTTGCGCTGCACGCTCGGTAGTTTTCGTTCGTATATATTAATGGCTGTCTGATCGGTGGTTAATAATTCATAACCAATATAGTCAGAGAGGCGGGCAATCGTTAATCCTACGGTCGCCTGGTCTTCCAGATCCCATTCGACAAGCATTTTCAGAGGGTCTGCATCAAAGGTATTGTCAGCGCCGTTCCTTGGTGCGCCAAAGTAGTTACCAACTGGATTGGCAGCCGTCTTAACGATGGGTAGCTTAGTCACATCGTTGCTATTGTCGTTTTGATCAGGTACACGATCGTTAACAAACAGCGCGGAGATACCACCCTGGATGAATCCGGTGTCTGCACCTGAGATTGGCAGTTGCAGATCTGCGGGTAATTCGATCGGGTTGTCTACAGCGCTGGTGTCTTCAGCGATAGGCAGTGTGGTGTTCACGGTCAGTGCGGAGTCTGTTTTGTTGAAACTATAAGTATCTAATAGCGCCTGTTTTTCCGTTCTTTGCTGTTCGGCTATATTGTCTGTCTGATCTATGTTCTTCCATGCGTTATCGGCGAATTGTGCTTGTTCGGGGTTTTCTCCTGTCAGTGCCACCTTTACCAGGTTGTATATTTGTTTAGCTGGCAATCCATTTCTTTCGTGCTCTTCGATCCATTCTTGCGCCGCAGGTTTTTCGACACGTTCCTGAAAGAAATTTAGCTCCAACTCGTTGAAGGTTACCTTCTCTATGCTCAGCTTACTTAAAACAGGTTCCCATGACTCGCGCATATTGTATTCGTAGTGGGAGATATAGTAGTCAAGTGCTTCATTGATAGAGCCGTAGAGTGCGTCACGGTGTTGTTTACTGAGTTGGCTTAGCGCTTCCAGATTCGCTACAACGGGGCAATTGACGGTGCCCGGATTCAGATTGGTTGTCCACCAGGTTGCACTGGCGATTGTACCGAAGGAAATGTGTGCGTGCGGTGCAAAGGCCACGGCATTTATCTCTCCAGTTTCCAGTGCTTGTCGAACCCCTGTCGCAACTATGGAAGTGGGATAGGCACCCAGTGCCTCCATGGCTCTGCCGATACCACCTGTTGCCCGTACATTCAAGCCGGCCAATTGCCTTAACGATTCAGGGGTTTTACCTACACCAATCAAATTATATTGGGGTAGCGGGGACGGCATTAACGCGATTGCATTCCATTTTCTAAAGTCAGCACGTACGGCCGGATGACGGTAGAGCCACTGACTGATTGTGCGCTCCTCGGCCAGTGTGTTTACCCCTAGAAAGGGCAGTTCCAGTACCGTTATTGACGGGTTTTTTTCCTTATGGTAGCCAGCGCAGAATTGGGCCATTTCAAATAAACCTGCAGATATTCCGTCTAGATTCTCTGTGGGTTTTGACAGTCCGCCATACGAGAGTTTTAAAATAAACTCTCCGTTGGTTTTTTGTGCCACCAGCTCTGAGAGTTTTTCAACGTGCTCGGTAAAAGCTCTTCTTTTCCCCCAAAGCGAGACATCCCAGGTTACCTGTTGCGCAAAACCGGATACAGGAAAAAGGACTAATAACAGTATTTTTATAAATTTCATCGGTATGCCAGTGCCTGTCAGAAGAGTTCTTGGACTATTTAGCAGCATTTTCGGGTGGTCCGGGACCATTTGGTGAAGTAATCACGTGTGTAGAAGGCGAACCACAGCCGAGCTACACACCGCCATTCAGTTCTTTTAGGAATACCGTTATTCTAAACATTTACCTGAGGAATTTGATGGACAGATGTACAGGTTCAATGCAGCAACCCGCCCGTGCTTTGAGCGATTGCCGCTAAGTGTCGCCAGTGACAACCGGGTATTGCTCGAGGGAAATACTCCAGTGGCACTACGGGAACGTATTCCGGTGTGTGGGTGACGAGCACGAACTCACCGGGATTTTTCAGACTGTGTTGATGTCGGGGCGAGTTGCCAGATAGCGGTTGGCATCTGCTGTTTCTGCCATCATGGTTTCACGCCATATCAGTTGTTCTTTGTTGATAAGACCAAGCTCCCAAACACATGCCACAACGTTGTTGCTGGTCATATCCAGAGGTTCTGATAGTTCCGCTAACCATCTTTTCACTTGCTGGCACAGCACTGACCCTTGAACCCACCAATGCACAAGCACAGAAACACCGAGCTCCCCTGCGTGAACAATGACGAACCCTAAGTTGTTATGTTGTTCATCGGGCGTTTGAAGGCCTGTCACCTCGGACCGCAGGTAGCTGCGGGCAGTACTGAGCATAGCCTCTGTGATAGTCTGGTTTTCGGCGGCAATACCATAAATTTTAAACCTGTGAGAGTGGCATTCCCATATGCCCAGGTCTGCGTTCAGGTGTCTTGGATGGTAGGGGTAATGTGTCACAGGATTAGCTCCATTTTCCGGTTAAAGCACACAGTCGCGGTCGAGTCAGTGTGTCAATGTGGGGTGTTTTCCCGCTATGGGTTCTTCCCTGTTTTGTCATGAAGCGGCTTTTAATTTCTCAAAGGCATCGATCGCTGTCGCCTGGTGATATTTCATGCGCCACTGAGCTGCCTCTCGTACCCAGATAGATGATCTTTTCGCATGGCGGAATAAATGTCCCTGTTCATTGACATTTGCAGACAGATAAATAAGCTGTACTACAGCTTCTGCGTACTCTATGAATTGAAAATCCTGTGACCAAATAACAAACTGTGGTGGAAGTAATCCGATATTCTCAAGCGTTGAATTAAAGTCCCAGGTTGTTCCTGAATATCCAATTTCGATAAACTCCGGGTGCAGCAACTGCGCCACTCTGCTGGCATCTCTTCTTATCGCTGGTTGGTGCAGTTCAATTTCGAATGATCTGAGTATTTCCATGATTACCTTCCGGTCACTGGTATCTTACCCGGGACAGACCCCGGGGCCTGCCTCTTTGGTTTTGCCGCGGTGACTAATCTGTTTTTCGCCTGTCCGCAGATACATCGAAGAATGACCTGCGGCATTCTGCATCAGCATCGGCCGGGTGGACACCAATATCGCGTAGCCCGGAGTCAGACAGTTTCGCGAGCATCTGTCTTTCTCTATTTATGTCGTAACACAGATCTAAATACCTGAAGGCTCGTCTAACATAATCGAAACATAAGCGGTGCCGGAAAGTGCGATGCTTTTTAGTGCAATGGGGTGATTCAACGCAGGTTTTTGAGAGCATGGCTGATGGCCTCTAGTCCTTGTGCTAGTTCAGGCATCGGTAACAAGCCGAAACCAAGTCGAAATACCTCAGGCGCATCTCCGAACCAGCTGCCGGGTGCGACACGCACTGATTGTTGTTGAAGCTCTTTGTAAAAATGCGAGAGCTTTTTTGTATCTGACTGTGCGCAGTCCAGACGTACACAGCATAGAGCGCCCGCATCGGGCGGTACCCAGGAAATCTGATCTGCATGCTTTTGCACCCACGCTGCAACGAGTTGTCGTCCATTGAGCAAATGCCTGCCCCGGTCAACAAATAAAGTCTTGCTAAGCTGCAGTACTTTCAGTGCTACTGCTTCATCCAGACCCGAACAACAAATGATGGTTTGGAATTTGCCGTGAATCAGTTGCCTGCGAAGCGGTTCGTGACGAGTTATAGCCCAGCCAATGCGCAGACCGGGAGTACCATGACACTTGGAGAGTGATGCGCAGGAAATAATCCGGTCGCTGAGCGAGGCCAGGCTGCCACTTTGCGAGCTGTCTGCGTAACTTGCCTGTCGATAAGTTTCGTCCAGTAATAAGAAGGCGTTCGGGCAATTATGCTGCATCACATCGAGAATCTTTGTGATGTCATCATGTGAGATTGCTACACCGGAAGGATTCTGTGGCGTGGCCAGGCAGACCAGTGATGTTTGCGGCCTCAGGCGCGAAGCCAGGTATTCAACATCAATCCGGTATTTATCTTCAAAGCGGCAGGGCAGGTATTCCACATCGGCGTTGTTAGACGCCAGTGCACTTTGCGTTAGTGGAAAAGACGGTTGTTGAACCAGCACATGATCGTTGTTGTTGCATAACACCGTACTGCACAGATAAATCGCATGCATACCACCCACGGTGGTAACCACATCATCAGCGTGAACATCGTGTTGCTGTGCAATAAGGCTGCGCAGTTCTTGATTGCCTTCAGCCGATCTGTATTCAAGTGACAACGCGGCCAGTTGTGCCATTTCAGAATGCTTGAACACGTCAGCTAACTGAAGGTCCGGACCTACGCTTTCAGCCAGATCATAGCGAACCTTCTCTGCGGTCAGCGTCCTCATGCTGTGGTCTGGAAATCGGGTAAATTCCGGGTTTGTCATCACTATTCCTTCGGTTGAGTCGACTTACAACAGAAGATAGTGGCTTGCATACGTTGATAACAGATTCAGTTTGTGGAAAATGTAACCATAACAGTTAAGGTAATTCAAACTGTTATGGTTGACTTACCAGTACAGTATTTCTACATACGGATGCACTATGGACAAGCCGGAACAGACTGCCGATAGCGAGTTTCGCTATGAGGCAGTAGTTAAATTTATAGATGACCTGATCGACTCAGGGGCATTGGCTCCGGGGCAAAAGGTGCCGTCGCTTCGTAAAGTAAGTAAAGCGCGGGGGGTGTCAGTTTCAACGGCATTGCACGCTTATCGAATGCTGGAGAGCAAGGGAGTGCTGGAGGCGCAGCCGCAATCCGGCTTCTATGTCAGTGCCAACAGTGTTGTACAGATGGGTAAACCGTCGGTGATGTCCCGATCGACGCCGGTGCGAAAAGTCAGTAGCGGTGCACTGGTTGCCAACATGTTTGAGCTTGCGGGTGATACTGATCTGGCGCCGTTAGGTTGCGCTATACCAAGCCCCGATCTGCTGGCTGCCAGTCAATTGGATAAATTCCTCGCACGTATGACAAGAACACGTGGCAAGCATGCCAATACTTACGCACCACCGCGGGGTGTAGACAGTTTGCGTGCAGCCATCGCCAGGCGCTCCATCAATTGGGGGCACGCGGTATCGGCTGACGATATTGTGATCACGTGCGGGTGTACCGAGGCCCTGCATCTTGCACTCAAAGCTATCGCACAGCCTGGAGACACCATTGCCGTTGAATCGCCCAACTACTTTGGTTTTCTACCAATATTACAGGCGCTGCATCTGAAAGTGACGGAAATACCGACAGATTCGATTGATGGAATTTCTGTGCCGGCGCTTGAGGTTGCGCTTGAAAAAACCCCTGTAAAAGCGTGTCTGTTTTCATCGGCATTTAATAACCCGCTGGGGTGTCTTACCAGTGAAGAGAAGAAAAATCAGGTGTTATCACTACTGAATAGACATCGAATACCGCTGATCGAAGACGATGTTTATGGCGATATCTTTTTCGGCAAGGAGCGCCCCCGACCGTACAGCGCGATGGAAAAGGCGAAAAATGTAATCTATTGCTCGTCGTTTTCAAAAACGGTAGCTCCGGGCTATCGCATTGGCTGGATTGCCAGCTCCGGTTACACAGATAAACTGGCGGCAGAAAAATACGCGACCACCCTCTGCGGTCCAACGCTGACTCAGGTGGCTCTGGGTGAATATTTAAATGCAGGTGCCTACGATAATCATTTGCGCGGATTGCGAAAATCGTTTGCGGCGAATATGGCCGCTGTGTCTAACACCATTGCTGATACATTTCCGGCTGGTACACGTATCAGCAGGCCCGAGGGTGGTTTTGTGTTGTGGGTAGAACTTCCGGACGATATCAACGCCCGGGCGGTTTTTGATCTTGCCATCAGGGAGGGGATATGTTTCGCCCCCGGAGACCTGTTTACCACCAGCAATAACTACCGGAGTTGCCTGCGAATTAGTTGTGGTTACCCGTGGAATACACAGATAGAGCGTGCGATATGGAAGCTCGCAGAGCTGGTAGTAGTGCAGCGCAACGCACAAACGTAGCAAAGGGGGACAAACAATCAAGCCCGGTGGCGTTGGCGCAAAACAACGATACGCATCCTCTCCCTGACTACCTTCCCGTTTTGGGATGGCTTTTTGTCCGACCCATGCAATCAAATGATGCCGGTCGTTCGTTAGAGAAGTATGCAAACCAAATTTCCCGGCGACAAGTCAACCAGACGCGAGGCAATAATCAGCACCCGCTGTACTGATCGGTGGGTGAGGGTTGCGTCGCTGATGAAATATCGCAGATGACACCAACGGACGGGGCAACGGTGCTCAGTTTGGTTCATCGTTCAAAAATAAAAGCGCGTGCCAGCTTAACTGGTGCAAACGTCTCTGATACCAGCGTAATAGAGTTTAACGCAGGACGTGTGTGCTATGAGTGACAAGGGAGGTTCCGGTGCCTTGACGCCGGAGGACGAACTGATCAATTTCTTTCAGTCACAACAAATCAGTTATGGTCGATTGAATTCGATTATCGACGAGGCTCAAACGACCAGACAATGGCGCGCTGTCGGCCTTGCCCTGGTGGCATCCCTGGTCATGGCATCGGTGTTTCTGGTGCTGCATCAGAACGGGCTTATGTCACAACGCACTGAAATGGTGCTGCGGGAAGCCGCACTCAATCACAATACAAAATTGCGTATGGATGCAGAGGCCACCACAGTGCAGGAGCTGCAGGCCAGCCTTGATAAATTGTCGTTTGAGATAAAGCTGCCGGATTCGGATTTATATAAGAAGCTGGTGTTAGTCGGTGGTCGCTATTGCACCATCAGCGGCAAGCTGGCGGCGCATCTGAAGCTGGCCAGCCCGGATAAATCGAAACACTACAGTTTATTTCTAACCCCTATTGCTGAAAATTTAGACGCTATGAATAGTCCGGAAGTGAAATTCGCAGGAGTAGATGTAAAACTATGGCAGGAGAAAGATGTGATATACGCATTGGCAAAGAGCACTGGTGACACCTTATGAATCGACTGAATACACTGTTAGGTGCAATCTTATTTGTCCTGACTTCAGTGTCCATCTGCATTGCCGCCGGTGAGGACAGTCAGCAGTTACCAGATCCGCTGGCGGCGATAGATGACAATCTGGCCGCCCAATTATTCGAGTCGTATAAAGAAAGAGGGCCGGACTACGTTCCCCGCACAGAGCATTTTACCGCTGACGGTGCGCCGCTCTATATTAATAGACTAATACGGGAAGATTCTCCCTATCTGCTTCAACACGCACATAACCCGGTTAACTGGTATGCATGGGGCAGTGAAGCGTTTGATGAAGCAAAGAAACATAATAAACCTGTTTTCTTGTCTATCGGGTATGCGACTTGTCATTGGTGTCATGTGATGGAACGAGAGAGTTTTGAAAGTGAAGACATTGCCCGTCAGCTCAATGAGCAATTTGTGGCCATAAAAGTAGACAGAGAACAGCTGCCCGATGTCGACTCAATGTATATGTTGGGGGTGCAGGTCATCACAGGTAGTGGCGGCTGGCCGTTGTCCGGTTTTCTACAGCCGGATGGAAAGCTATTCCATGGTGCGACCTATATGCCACCGAACGTGTTCAGCCAGGTGATGAATCAAATTAGTACCTTATGGCGTGATGATAATACAAAGATCAGTGACTTTGCAGACAGTCTTGCCGTTGCCATACAGGAAAACAGCAATCTGGCTGGCGAGGCGAGAAAAGTAGGAGATACCGAGATTGCAGCAGCGCGGGATTCTTTGCTGCTGAACTTCGATAGTTATCAGGGTGGTTTCGGCCCGGCCCCTAAATTCCCGCGTGAACCAACGTTATACTTTTTACTTGATCTGGCGCAACGAAACGCAGATGCGCAGGCGCTGGAAGCGGTAGATATTACGTTAAAGCGTATGGCTTCCGGTGGAATTCACGATCAGGTCGGAGGGGGATTTCATCGTTATGCTGTTGATGCCGACTGGCTGACTCCGCACTTTGAAAAAATGCTCTACAACCAGGCCAGTTTGTTGCAGGTTTACCTGCAGGCGTTTGAACTTACCGGTAATCGCGAACACGCTCGTACCGCACGGCGCATCGCCGATTACGTCGTCAGAGATATGGTTTCTGATGATGGTGGGTTTTATTCTGCTACTGATGCTGACTCAGAAGGCAAAGAAGGTACTTATTTTATATGGAAACCCGCAGAGCTTACTGAAATTCTGGGTAGCAGTGACGCACAACTGGCCATTGATGTATGGGGTGTTACGGAACACGGAAACTTTGAAGAGCGAAATATTCTGTTCCTCGAAGACACTATCGAACATGTAGCGGCACTTTATGAACTGGATGCCGACACACTGGCAGCTAAATTGAATCAGTTTTCTGACAAACTTCTGCAGCACAGAAACAAACGAGTACCGCCACTGACAGATCGCAAAATTATCACTGAGTGGAATGCCATGATGAGTACGGCGCTCATCAAAGCGGGGCAAACACTAAAAGAGCCGCGTTACACCTTAGCCGCGCACAATTCGATTGAATTTTTGTTGAAACATAATCTGCGATCCAATGGACATTTGTGGCGCGCGCATTTCGAAGGTCGGGCTTCAACCCCTGCATCACAGGCCGACTACGCGTATCTCTCGCAGGCATTACTGGCGTTGTACGACGAAACCGGACAGGCCAAATGGCTGGATTTAGCCACAGATTTTATACAAGTGATGAATGAGCAGTTCTGGGACGTTGAAAACGGCGGCTACTTTGTCGGCCAGGCCGAGGTGGCCGGAGCACGGTTACCTATTCGCCCCAAGAACCTGTTTGACAATGCTGCGCCTACCGGTAATTCAGTTGCCTTGCGTACACTTGTGCAACTCTCGAACAGAACCGGAGAGGACAAATACCGTGTTCGAGCGGAAAAATTAATCGCCGCGTTTTCCAGCTGGTTACCTAAAAATTCCGGTGGTTTCAGCTATTTTCTCATCGGTATGAACGACCTGTTAAACGGTGAAATCAGCGCTCACAGGTATGCCGCTAAAGGTAAAGTGAAGGCGGCAGTTTTTTCACCTGATGGAAAGACAATTGATGTACGTATCGACGTTGCTCCGGGGTGGCATATTAATTCTGATAAGCCTCTGCAGGACTACCTGATTCCTACAAAAATGAGCCGGAAAAACAATGCGCCATTGCAGCAGGTGAGCTATCCGGAAGCTGTTGTAAGGAAGCTGGGCTTTCAACAATCCAGCCTGAGTCTGTACGAGGGTAGTGTTGAAATGTCAGGCATCGTTGCGGAAGATGTGTCCCGAACTACGGGCGCGCAAATCGAACTACAGTTGCAGGCCTGCAGTGATGAGATATGCCTGGCCCCGGAGACATTACTTTTTAACGTACCACTAACTCAGCCAACGCCGAGCTTTTAATTCCAAACCCCATAGATTTTTATTTCCATTGATAGAGGCAAATATTTGTTATGAAAAAAACGCTACGAACTTCACTGATATTAATTACATTTTTTACCGCGTTATTTACAGTGAACGCCCATGCTGCGGGCGGTTATGAAACTATAAAAAATGCACCGGCGCGCGTTGATACTGAGCGTGATGAGGTGTTGGAGTATTTCTGGTTCGGTTGTCCACACTGTTACGCGTTTGAGCCAACCATCAACGCCTGGGCAGCTAACAAACCCGATCACGTTGATTTTGTGCGCGAGGCCCCGCCGTTAAACCCTTCATGGACCGCGCATTCAAAAGCCTTTTATGCGGCACAACTGATGGGCGTCACTGATGAATTTTTCGAGCCGTTGTTTAACGCAATTCATAAAGATAAGAAAAGGCTCAATACACCGAAGTCAATCTCAAAGTTCGCGGCAACTCTGGGTATCGATGGCGATAAATTTCTTAAAACAATGAACTCATTTGCGGTTGATGCCAAAATACGCCGGTCACTTGATCTGGCAAGAGCCGCAGGTATTAATAGCGTGCCAAGCGTGGTGATCAATGGTAAATATAAAACTACAGGTTCAATAGCCGGAAGCAATCAGCGTGTGATTGAAGTAATCGAGGAACTGACACAACGATAACTTATAGTGGTCGGGCAGGGTCGCCTGTCGACCGATCCCGCCGCAACTAATCGGTACATGTGAAAAAAGCCGCTGGCAATCAGCGGCTTTCTTTGTTCTGCAACGTCATAGCCCTTCACGATCCCGCCAGTGTCAAACACACCATTTCGCGAACGCCACAGTATCCGGTGAGTGGTCTGTTGCGAATGTATCGCTGGTTTCACCCCTGTCGAGTGATCTGGCCGCTGATCTGGTTGCTGATCTGGCCGCTGAATGGCCCGTAGCGGACAAAAGAGCAGCTCTTGGATAATGCGGGCTACACAAACTATATTCGATCCCGCCGTTACTCGCGACAATCGTCAATCAGGGGGTTGACCTGGAACAAGTTGGTATAGTACTTTCGGAATCAGGCAAAATTGATAAAGTCTTAAATAATCGTGTTGACCAGCTCTAATTCATCGTTTTCTTCCGCTGCAGCGTTTTTTTGTGTCGCTGATCGTGTGGCTACACGCAGGTTTTTTTCAGGCGTGGCTGTGGCAGGACTGATAGACGGAGTGCTCGGTGCATCTGTGGTGATGGTGGCGGTGGCCATACACCAGACGCCGTAGCGGTTGACAGAAACCTTATCTGAAAACCCCTCGGCGAAAGCCGCGGGGTTTTTTTTTGCCCACGCTAAATGAATAGTGAATGAATCACCAGGCCCGGAACCCGAAGAGACAGTACACATGACAGACCTAGCGACCAGACCCGAATCTCGCTCAACGGCACATAGCAAACGCAGCGAAATTAAAGGTGAGCCGGTAACTGCTGTAGTAGCCCGGGAGTTATCAGGTGCTCAATTGCTGATTGAAATGCTCGAACGCCAGGGGGTTACGTGCATTGCCGGTGTGCCCGGTGGTGCGAATCTGCCGATGTACGATGCGCTGTCTGGCTCTGACATCAGGCATGTGCTCGCCAGACATGAGCAGGGTGCCGGCTTTATCGCTCAGGGCATGGCGAGAGTAACCGGCAAGGCGCAAGTCTGCTTTGCCAGTTCAGGTCCCGGTGCCACTAACCTGATTACCGCCGTGGCCGATGCGCATCTGGACTCAGTACCACTAATTGCCATTACCGGACAGGTGCCTCAGGCAATGATTGGTACCGATGCCTTTCAGGAGATCGACACTTTTGGACTAATGCTGCCAATCACCAAGCACAACTTTCTGGTGCGCTCTGCAGAAGAACTGCTGGAAGTCATTCCGGCGGCGTTTGAATTAGCGCTTTCCGGCAGACCCGGCCCGGTATCGATTGATGTGCCCAAAGATGTGCAGAACGAAAAAATCCGCGTGACCGGCTTACCCGCGGCCGGCACCCGTCAGCCCGACCCTCAGGTGTCACAGCAGGATGTCGATGAACTGCTTGAGAGAATTACTGCCGCAAAGAAGCCGGTGCTGATGATCGGTGGTGGTATTGTGTACGCCAATGCCACCGAACATTTGCGAACTTTCGCAGAACAAATGGATGTTCCGGCCGTGCAGACATTTATGGGGCTGGGGGTGTTGCCATCAGACCACCCGTTGTCACTTGGTATGCTCGGTATGCACGGCGCACCGTTTACCAATCTGGTACTCGAAGAGTGCGACCTGGTGGTCGGGCTCGGCGTCAGGTTTGACGATCGCGCTACCGGCAAGGTTGCCGAATTTTGTCCGAATGCAGAGTTTATTCACGTCGATATAGACAACAGTGAAATTGGCAAGGTACTGCAACCCGTACAATCGATAGTTGCCGATGTAGGCAGCGTGCTGGAAAAAGCAAGCAATTGTCTGCAATCGCAAAAAAATAGCCGGTGGCGACAGCGCGTAGATCAACTAAGGAATAATCACCCGCTGCTACTCGACGGCAATGATGAGCTATTCAGACCGTATGGCGCAATTGCCGCGGTAGCTGAGCTGGTTGACGACAATGCCAACATAACCACTGATGTGGGTCAGCATCAGATGTGGGTCGCGCAGGCGTATCCGTTTGTGCGCCCGCGGCAGTGGATAAGCTCAGGTGGACTGGGCACGATGGGATTTGGATTGCCCGCGGCCATCGGCATGGCGTTAGCGATGCCTGATCGGACAACAATTTGTTTTTCCGGTGATGGCAGTCTCATGATGAACATACAAGAGTTTGCCACCGCTGCAGAGCACAACCTGAACCTGAAAGTGATTGTTCTCAACAACAATCATCTGGGGCTGGTTCGGCAGCAGCAGACCCTGTTTTATAATAAAAATTTATCCGCTGTGAAATTTGAACAGAGAACCGACTTCCCGGCTGTCGCGCGGGCTATGGGTATGGCAGGGCTGGATCTGTCAGATTGTGAAGATCCCCGGCAGGCGCTGCGAGAAGCCCTGACGCAGCCGGGGCCGTGTTTGATAAACATACCGATTGCCGAAACCGAAATGGTGTTCCCGATGGTTGCGCCCGGTGGCGCCAACAAGGACATGATTACCTCTGAAACATCTGTTTGCGGGCCGGCCACTGCAGCAGGCGATCAATCACCGGGCGCGTCGGCATGAGTGTTGCCAACCCCGCCATATTAAAGCTGACAGTTAGAAACCACCCCGGTGTGTTATCACATGTGTGCGGATTGTTCGCACGTCGTGCCTACAACCTTGAAGGTGTAATGGTACGGCCGGTACGAGACGACAAAACACTCAGTCGCATGTGGTTGCTGGTAAATGAAGAGGAGCGACTGACGCAACTGATTCGCCAGACAGAAAAACTTGTCGACGTTGTCAGTGTGGAGCAGCATTCGATGGAAGGCAGCGCGTTTGAAGCCACTCAGGAGTATTTTATATAGTCGCGGCAGCCAGGCTGTTTAAGATTGCCAGACAAGCGGTTGACCGAATCTGATTCGGTTTCCATCTGGATCAGTGACGTAGAACTCTTTCATTCCCCAGGTTTGTTGTACCGGTTCCATTGTTATGCCCGATGTTTCCTGTTTTTTGAGTCCGTTATTAAGAAATGTACTATAAATGCTATCAAGGTTTTGTACCCGAACATAAATAACATTCCCGAAAACCCCATCCCCGGCATGCTGAGAAAGATGGACAAAGCTCTCTTCCCTTTTTAAAAATGCGTACATAGACATAAAGGCTTCCGGGTCGGGATCAGGGGCCTGAACCACTTTGAAATCCAGTAGATTGGTGTAGAAGTTCAGTGATTTTTTTATATCACTGCATCTTATAAAAGGCGCTATAGCCATGAGTTTTCTCTAGCCGGGGGGAAATATTCAACGTCGCAAACAGGCAGTTTCCGGAGTGGTGAGGCATATCTCGGTATGTGCTGCGAACAGCCTGTGATCAGTGTAGGATTTGAAAGCGGCATTGACAATTACTATTATTGCGGGCGAGCGGGCCGTCCGGGTTGTTGCCCTGGCAGATCAATGAATTTGAGCCCGGTCTGTGTAACATCTGTCTCTGATGCGGAGTTTATTATGAATAGAAGTGTACCTGTATCGCTTATAAGCCTTTTGGGGGTGTTTCTCATTGGCTGCTCAAAAGTTGATTCCGAAGATATAAAAACCTCAGGTATCTACACAGAAGCAGGAGCAACAGCGGAAGACGACAATACCCTGGTATTTGTGCGTATGCGAACCGGCAGACCACTGGATGCTGACACTATTATTCTTTCCCCGGGTGATCAGCTCAGCGCTTCCATGTCGGGTAACACCATCGGCTTGTTCAGAACTGACAGCGACGCCTATCAAGGTACTTTTACCGACGCGACCGGGGGTTCTGAAGTGAAGATCACGCTGTCGCGGCAAGATGATCCGGACGCGTCAGACTCTGTCGTCACTCTGCCAAATCAATTTACCATTAGCGCACCTGACGCAGGTGAGATCTTTAATTCCGGTGAAAACATCACTGTGGTTTGGTCACCTGCAGAACCGCTTAATATGGTGAAAGTGACTTATCACATAGACTGCAGAATTTACGATGATCGAGGGCTTCCTTCAGGTGCAAACTTTGGCAGAGGGTATACCGTTGTAGATTCCGGCACTCATACCGCCCTGATCAACGACGTGCTGAACGCGTTTGGCAACCAGGACGAGCTGATCGAAGGCGAACCATGCCGCTTCGAAGTTTCCGTAACCCGTACCAATGAAGGAACACTGGACCCCGCGCTGACCAAAGGGGGCTATATTAGAGCCCGACGTGAGAAAAACGTGCTGGTTACGGTGGTGCCATAACAAGGGCCGCGTTATATTGGCCTGGATAAAGTTATTGGTTTAACAGCTATGTCGTCTGTGAGGATTGGTTTTTACTCCGCCCGGACTCCGATATTTACGGTCCGGTGATCGGCGGAGGTTTTCGCCGTTTTCCTGATATCGCATTGCCTGCAATGGCGCTAAGCAAGACAGCGCCGCCAATGAGTGTATTGATAGTTGCGGTCTCCCCCAGAAATAGCCACACCCAGAACGGGCCGAGCAATACTTCCGCCAAAGAAAGCAATGTCAGTTCGGCTGCGGGCAGACTTCGCGATCCCAGTGTATATAGAATCAGGCCTGCTCCTACCTGAAAGACGCCCATCCCCATGGCTATGCTGCCGTCCCGTAAAGACAGTGCTACAGACAATCCCAGGCCCTGGCAGATCGTGAAAGTGATGACGATGGCGAATAGCCCGGACAGGAAAATGGAGGGCAGCATTTCTCCGGATTTTCCCCATCGCAAAGCGACGGTAAACACAGCAAAGCCAAGTGCCGAACCCAGCGCTGCAAGGCTACCTTTGAGTGCGACATCACCAGACTCTTCCGCCACCATGATGGCAATGCCTGCAATAGCCACCGCAATGGCAATCCAGGTGGCAGTTCGTACTGATTCACGAAGTACCATCCACCCCAGAACCGCTGCCATGAACGGAGCCGTAGCAAACAGAAGCATGGCGTTGGCGACTGTGGTGGTCTGGATAGCATAGATGCCGCCGGAGTATGCCGCCACCAGCGCCAGACCGGCAATGACGGCAGGATAACCAATGCGGCGGGCCTGAGTAAAAGGGCTTTCGCCAGAGCGCAGTCGCACCACAATGTATAGGAACACGGCGAGACTGATCGAGCGATAAAACAAAATCTGCCAGACCACCGCGTCTTCGATAAGTCGGATGCCAAGCCCGACAGTCGACCAAAGAACACCGGCGGTGAATACGAATAAAATACTATAGCCGCGTCCCTCTGTTTTGTTTGAAGATTCTATTTTGGTCACTTGGGTTCCGTACAAAAAGAGCTCAGTCAAGCGTAGCGATTGTCGAGCAACGTTGGTCTGTTATTCGCGACATTCGGTGTAAGCCAACAGCCAGTCAAAATCGGGGGCCACCGACTGACGATATAGCACTATGCGGTGAACACGGGTTTAAAGAGATAGAGAGTATCTGTGGGTGGGGCTTGATGAATCATCATGTCAAAAGCTTGATCGCTGTGGTGGTGAGGTTGTCTGACTGAAGACATCGCAGGCAGCTCACATCGGGCGAGCCAAATGTACGGATATTCACCGATACGAATGTTGGTTTCTTTGCAGTTAATAGTCTTATCGAACACCTTTAGGCAAGCTGTGATTCGGTAGTGAAGTTATACTTCGGTTCCCATGGTATTTGAGTCTTTGATTGGCGGGTTTCGATAGCGTGTTGCGTGACTGTAGATGTTTACATACTGACTGTGCCGGCTGTGGTTATCGTCGGTGGGGCGGGCACCCGTCTGGCAATTAGCCTTCCGTAGGATTGACAAGCTTGTAAACGGTGCTATGGCGACTTTAAGCAGGTGGACTGGTAAATGTCTGATTAAATTAAATATAGGTTGTGAGTTGTTGATGGACGGTCATTTTCTGGTTGTTTCACATTATGCATTGCCTGTAAAGAAATCGTGACATTCGGGGACGCGAGACAAAGATAAGTAAACACAAAAAAATAATTAAGATAGAAAGGTAGTATTACCCGAAAATAAAACTTGAACTAATTGCTATACTTCGCCGCAACTGTGTAGCGTGCATCTCAAGGTTGAATAAGGTGCAAAAACGTCATATCAGGCTGGAACAGAGTGAATGCCCGCGACAGTTTTTTTATTAACATCACAGTAACTAAGGAGAAGTTATGAAGCTTATACGGCCACGGAATGAACACAGGTGCTGGCTCTCGCTAGTACTTTTCGTACTTTCAATTACGCCTTTTAGTTTGCACGCTCAAAGCAGAGCAGATATTCCTCAAGGAGAAGTCTGGTATAACGGTGACAGAGCCGTTCCGATCTGGTTTGCTGACGATACCATCGCAATTTTAGATCCACAGGTTGGAGATGATTCAGCACAGTCGCTAACCCAAATTGTTCAATCACTGATCCCCGGTGCCGAGGTCTCCCGGACCGCTGATGCCGGCGCGATAGTAAAGCTGCCTGACAATGTTTCTGCTGATGAGTTACTTGGTTCCGCAGACATTGTCACGAGGGGAGGAGTCAATCGATACGCTGCCGTTTACCGAACGTCACCGGATCGTGGCAGTTCAGTCATGATTCTAAACGGGGAGCTAGTGTTATTTCCGATGCCCGGTATTTCTAAACAACAACTTGACAACATTGTGTTGAAACGCGGTAGCCTGGCTTACCTTGAGACGCTAATAGACGGCAAAGCTTACTTGTATAGCTGCCCGTCGGATTCAAGCTGTCTGGACACTGCCAATGAGCTCTATGAACAACAATCTGTCAAATATGCGTATCCCAACTGGATAAAGTTCAACGAGAGACGAAGTCCTCGAACTACCGGATCAATCGGAAACAACCAGGGGCGCTTTACAATCACTGACCCGCTATTTAGCGATCAGTGGCATTTGACCAATACGGGGCAAAATGGCGGTGCCGCAGGAGAGGATGCGAATGTACAGGGTGCCTACGATGCGGGTTACAACGGAAATTTTAACAATATTACTATCATAAATATTGTAGACGACGGTCTTGAAATCGGTCACGAGGACCTTTCAGGAAATGTTCATAGTTCTGCAGGTCATCTGGATTTGAGGGACGGAGATACAGACCCGTCCCCCGGTGCCGGGGACAACCATGGCACTGCGGTCGGTGGTATTAGTGGAGCAGATGGTTACAACGGGCTTGGTGGTTCCGGGGCCGCACCTGACACATTGCTATATGGTGTTAGATTAATCGGTGGTGGTGCCACCGACGCCATGGAGGCTCAGGCAATGGAACACAACTTAACTGATTTTGGAAAATTCCCGGATGCTTCCAACAATAGCTGGGGGCCAACGGATAACGGTACCCTGGATGACATTGGTCCCCTGGTTGCTGTGGCACTGGAAAACGGGGTGAATAACGGGCGTCCGATAGGTGGGGTTAGCTATGGGGTGAATTATGTCTGGGCTGGTGGTAACGGCCTTCAAAATAATGACAACTCAAACTACGATGGCTATGCAAATTCACGCTATACCATATCAGTGGGGGCATCAAATAACCTTGGTATGCAATCGTTCTACTCAGAACCTGGCGCTAACCTCGTTGTCAACGCACCCAGCTCCGGCAATGGGGTGGGAACCACAACGACTGATCTTTCGGCGGCTGGTGAGGGATACGATGCCAATTCTGCCTATACGAACGGCTTTGGCGGCACTTCTTCGGCAGCACCACTTGTATCAGGTGTCATCGCCTTAATGCTTGACGCTAATCCCAATCTTTACTGGCGCGATGTACAGAAAATCCTCGCCACTACTGCGGCACAAAACCATCCATCGGACAATGACTGGGTAGCAAATGGCGCTGGCCATATGATCAATCATAAGTACGGTTTCGGTCAGGTCGACGCCACAGCCGCTGTTAATGCTGCTCTAAACTGGACCAATCTGGACGCTGAAGTAAGTGCCAGCGTAACGCTGACTCCCGGCACCCAGATTCCTGATGACGAGACGCCGGTTTCTGTAGACATTACTCTTTCTGATTCAATCAATATCCAGCACGTCTACCTCACCGTCGATTCAGGCCACACTTACTGGGGTGATCTGGAAATGGTGCTTACCTCGCCAGCAGGTACTCAAAGTGTTCTTTCAACCACGCACAATTCTTCCGGAGCGCAGTTGAGTGGCGGTTTTACGTTCAGCTCAATGAGGCACCTGGACGAAAATTCCAGTGGCACATGGACGTTAACAGTCACTGACGGGTATCCCGGTGCAGACACAGGTATTATCGACTCGCTCACACTGGAAGTATTCGGTGAGTCGGTAGGCGCTTGTACTATCCCGACTGGTATCTCTCCTGCAGGCGGATCTGTGCTGGCAACCGGCACTACGGCAATGTCATGGGATAACACCAATTGCGAATATTGGACCTACGTTGGAACGTCCGCTGGCAACGCTGACTATGGCTCGTCAAACGGTAGTCTTGGTAACACCACTTCGTACACGATTGGCGGTTATCCATCCGATGGCTCTGACGTCTATGTCACACTGTTCTATCGACCGCTCACTGGTGGTGGCTGGCAGAACACGGTAGTTCAGTACACTGCCCCGGGTGCCGCAGTCTGTACCGTACCTACTGTCTTTACACCGGCAGACGGAAGCACGTTGAGTGGCAGCAGCCAGACAGTTACGTGGGATAATACCAACTGTGAGTATTGGACATATGTAGGAAACGCCAACTACAACGCGGACTACGGTAGTTCCAACGGGTCGATAGGTAACGCCACATCGTACACAATGAGTGGTTATCCATCAGATGGTTCAGATGTTGTCTTGACATTGTGGTACAGACCATTGACAGGTGGGGCCTGGGATGCAACTTTCGTTAACTACACCGCTCCTGGTGGTGGCGCAGCTTGTACTGCGCCAACCATTTCACCGGCAGATGGCTCGGTGCTGACTGGAAGTAGCACCACGCTGACCTGGAATAACTCTAATTGTGACTATTGGGTTTACGCAGGAAATGCTGGTGGTAGTACAGCGTGGGGCGACTCAGGATACCTGGGGAACACCACAAGCTGGACGTTCACCGGATATCCGTCTAACAGTAGTCCTGTGTACGTTAGAATGTGGTACACGCCAATAGGTGGCAATAGCTGGAGTTATTTAGATGTGCTTTATACGTCACCTTAGTAAGTAGTTAAGTAAACCTCTAAAGTTGTATGAGCGAAATGAGCCCCGGACTATATGTCCGGGGTTTTTGCGTATTTGATGCCCAATCAAAAGCGTTGGATTTGCTTGTCTTGTCAGTTTCGGCAAGAGTAGTTCTCTCGACCAGACGCCAGATACCGTTAACCGGCTTTTTATAAAAATCGGCGCAAATTTCCTGATAGTTCTGGCCTCCGCGCTATAATACAAACAGCTAATGTCACGCTGAGGTTTAGTGACCAAACTTGCGGCTGGCAAGATTCCGATATGCAGGATTAACCCGGCCATCTCATCACGTGTGTCCTCAGATGCTACCGTTTCAAAAAATTAGAAATCCGTCAAAGGGCAATCTGACACAAAAATCTGCCCGATGGTTAAAGATAAGTCTGGTCTTATTAGTGGTTGGCATTGTTGATCCAGGTGCCGCCCGTGCGGGACTGCTGGACGATAGTGATGCAGACAGCGTGCGTAATTTGCTACTGCTATCCGGAGTAGCAGTCGCTGGCTATCGTCGCGACATCGATGGTTTGCGGCAATTCGGTTCATCAGTGTTACTGACCAGTGGATTAACACTGGCCGCCAAGGCGCTTGTTGACTCGGAGCGACCCAACGGCGAGGACAATGACAGCTTTCCCAGTGGACATGTGGCAACGGCCTTTGCTGGCGCGGGTTTTTTGCAACGCCGCTATGGATTGAGGTTTGGAATCCCTGCTTACCTGGCGGCAACATCAGTAGCGTTGAATCGCCTGGAAAATGACCATCACAGGGTTGTCGATGTGGCAGCAGGCGGCCTGATAGCCTTTATTGTCAATCGGTATCTGGTCACACAGGCGCCAGCGATCGAGGCGCAGTTTTCAGCCACCAATCTATCTGTTGGTATACGCTATAACTACTAACGCTATCGCTTTACTTTGGTGGCAAACCGCCATTAGAGTCAGAATAGCTCTGCGCAGATCGACTATCCAGTCCTGCAATTGTGGATCCGTTGGCTTGCAATTGTGATGAAGGCTTTATTCAAAAAACCTGCACATCAACTGCAGTCTGTCTATATCACCAGGGATTGAAGCGTATTTGTGACATCGGCTACAAACCGTAAAAATTTACGGAGTGTCTGAAGGCCCGGCCCAGATCATGGGCCGCGGAATGTCTTTGAAGGTACTGTCTTAATGACATTCGTGAGTTACATCACTAAAAAACTACCGGGAATTATGTTGTAAGCCGTCGGTGTTGTGCAATTCCACTGAGGTCTTTTAAGCATTTTCCGCATTTCGCTGGTGTATAAACTATTTACTATTGCTACAATTGTGGTTTGATTTGAACTAAAGGTCATAGTTGTTGTTCAGACCTTATTTGAGGAAAGGAACGTATGCGGATTGAACGAGATCATCCATTAATGGAGAGAGCGGCGGTTAAGACCGTTAATGTTCCGAATTTGAAACCACATCGATTGGGCAGGGCTGTATTAATCTGCACGGCTTTGTTCGGGTTGGTTCAAACAGCGGGTGCAGTGACAGCCCCGATCTGGGCATTGAGCGACGGATCCGGCTCCGTGGTTGATATTAAAGCAGGGCTCACCAGTGCTTCGTCGTTTAATGTCAATTCACTAGGCGGTGCGCAGGGGACAGCAGCGTTATCTCAAGCGCTAAGCAGTGGCTCGTCAAATGTGACGTTTGCGGTGGCAAACACTCATACAGACAAGCGTGGCGGGCAACATATTCGCTTTGATCAGTATTACCACCGCCTGAAGGTCGTCGGTGCTCAAGTGGTTGTGCACACCGCGGCAAACGGTGTGACAACTTCAGTGGCTGGTAATTATCTGGCAAATCCCACTTTTTCTGTCAGGCCTGCGCTGACCCCGCAATCGGCAATTCAGTCGGCTGTCGGTAATAACATTCGTGGTGAAATTCAAGACGACCCTAAACTGGTCATTTTCGGCGGTCGGTTGGCCTACCATCACGTGTACGTGGTTCAGGAAAGGGGCCAAATCCACCATTGGAATTACTATGTCGACGCGAACCGCGGTGAGTTGCTGGCTAAGTTCGATAACATCCAGCGTGTCGCACCGGATTGTAGTGCGGGTAACGCTGAGACAATTAGCGGTACCGGGCTGGCGGGTGAAGGTTCTCCTTCGCTGACAATGCAGGGCTGGCGCAATACCGGTGCAAACTATTACATCAATAATTGCCCGCCTCAGGCGTGGGGTGTTTACGACACAGATGCATTGGATTGGTCACAACAAGCGGGCAGCGCAGATTGGGGTACCACTGATCGTGATGCTGTTTCAGCAGGTTTTGCGTTCGAGGCTACCCAGGACTGGATATCAAGCGAGCTCGGGTGGGATAGTTGGGACAATAACGGTACGATTGCGCGAGCTAACGTGCACGAAGGATCGAACCTTGTAAATGCCTACTTTGACGGTGTCGATTTTCATTTCGGTGATGGTGATGGTGTTACCGCAGATTCACTAGCGGTACTGGACATTGCCGGCCATGAAATAGGACACGGCATTACCGCCAGCTCTTCTGATTTGATTTACATGAACGAGCCCGGTGCGTTAAATGAATCTTTTGCAGATATCATGGGAGTAGGGGTTGAATACAACACTCAGCCTGATGGTCGCAGCTACTATCCGGCAGGACAGCCCGGAGCCAGTGATTGGTTGATGGGAGAAGACTCATGGATAGCGGAAGAAGCATTGCGCGATTTACGAGATCCCCAACGCTTTGGCCAGCCTTCCTGTTACAAGGGAACAAACTGGTTTACCGGCACCGGGGACAACGGTGGTGTGCACTTCAACAGTGGTGTACAAAACTGGGTGGCATACATACTTGCCGAGGGTGGTTCAGGCACCAACGATGGAAACGCCTACTCCATAAGCGCCTTGGGAATGGATGCCGTTCAGGAAATGGCGAACTATGTAAATACCACTCAGTTGGTTGTTTCATCCGATTACCAGGACGCGCGTGATGCATGGTCAGTGGCGGCTAATGCACTTGGCCATGATGTGACGCAGGTGGAAGCTGCCTGGGAGGCTGCCTGGTGTGAAGGACCACCTCCGACCGAATGCCCCGTAGGGGAAACCCAGAATTTTGTGTACCTGGAAGATTTCGAGTCAGGTTATGGCGACTGGACAATGTCTGGTTTATGGAACGCAGAAAGCCAGACTAATTCGTGCGGAGTGACGGCTGCTCCATTTCCAAGCCCGGTAAATGCAGCCTACTACGGTGACAGCTCGGCGTGTAACTATGACCAGGGCGTCAATTCAGGATCACTGACCATGGTCAATTCTGTAACGGTGCCTGCAGATGGCTTTTTGTCGGCAATGAGTTTTGAGGTTACAGAGTGCAGCGGAAACTGTAGCTGGGACGATCGAAAGGTAGAGATTTCCAGCGATAGCGGAACCAGCTGGACTGTCCTTGGTGAGGGTTCTGTTGAAGGCGAATGGAACTTATTAAAGTATGATCTTTCCAGTTACGCCGGACAACAGGTTCTGGTGCGTTTTACTTTTGATAGCATCGACGATATCTCGAATAATTACCTTGGCTGGATGGTAGACGATGTAAGCATCTATACCTGCGGTACTGCCGCAGCGGTGCCGACAGAGATCACTGTTGGCCTGGGCGAGAATGAAGGTGCTGGCTGGCTGGAAAATATCGACCCGCAGTCACCTCACGGGCTGGTCGACTGGATGCGTATTGGCTGGGCGTCATACAACGCCGCGAACGGTGAAACCCGACCGGTATCCTGTGATGTCGACGGCGATGGTTATATGGAGATTGTCTCCGGGCTTGGCACTGGTGGTGGTGGCTGGTTGAGTGTGTTCAACGATCACGAAACTACCTCCCATCCACAGAGTTGGCTAAGAGTTGATTGGGACTCTTACAACAGTTCAAACGGCGAATCTTTTCCTGCATGTGGTGATCTTGATGGGGACGGGAAAGCGGAAATTGTGGTCGGATTAGGCCTTGGCGGTGGCGGCTGGATTCAGGTATTCGATGATGCATCGACCGGTTATACCAGTCTGGGCTGGCAAAGACTTGATTGGGGTTCCTACAATGCAACAAATGGTGAGACTCATCCGACTATCGGCCAGTTTGACAACGACAGCGCGCTTGAGTTAGCCCTTGGTACTGCTTCGCCGGACGGAAATGGCTGGCTGCAGATAATCGACGATATGGCTACCGGCTTTGCTCATATGAGTTGGCGACAGGTGACTTGGCCATCGTACAACTCCGCCTACGGCGGGACCAGACCCGCAGCATGTGATTTGAATGGTGATGGCAAAGATGAAATAGCTGTTGCCCTGGATACCGGATCACAGGGTTGGCTGCAAATACTGGACTCTGCCAGTAATTTTGGCGGGCTTGGCTGCACTGCAAGCAGCGGCGGCTGGGTGCAATCCGGTCGATCGGGTTATGCAGCCTACGATGGTCAAACACATGCCGCTTGTGCTGACATCAACGGCGACGGTAAAGACGAGTTAATGGTAGGGTTTGGTGCCTATCCGGCAGATGGTGGATGGGTAGATTTTCGAGGAAACTGTGACACCGCTGTTGCCCATCAGGATTGGGGGCGTATTCACTGGCCAGCATACAACTCAGCCAATGGTGAAACCCGGCCCGCATCTAACAGGCAACATTTTGTAGGTTCGACGGTCGAAGGGTTGCGCAGTGGTGGTTTGCTCAGCGGGCCTAACGGGCGTGGTGGTGCTGTGCCATTTGGAACACAGAATAGGCCGGAAATTAGCAAGTGATTGTACAGGCGTCGAAACCAACGTCGGATTGAAAGGTAGGAGAAGCTGATTATCTGCCTTTTTGACAAGGGCCCTTCGGGGCCCTTTTTGTTTTCTGTCGCACCCGAGTCCGCAAGGAGCAAAAGATACTTATAGGTAGTATGTTTGTATCAGTACACGGGTGTTTCAATAAAATATTTATCAATCTGTCAGATTCTTTCTGCTTATCCAGAGGTACGCAGAATAATGGCAG
>CAKZVB010000252.1 GCA_937922015.1 uncultured Granulosicoccaceae bacterium | reverse complement strand
CGAGCGCACCAACACCAGAGAATCGGAACGCTTCTTTTTCAAGATCATCTATCTCGTCCTTGCTCATATTATCATGGGCGACAGTAATTCTACCCAGAAACACCAGTGGCAATTCATCAGCTCGCCCTTGCAGATGCGCTTTGATTGCTTCGGCAGTGGCTGCACCGACATCATCACCCATACGCATCGGTGTGGCATTTAATTCGCCGTTTCGAATAGCATCGAGTTCAAGCCCGGTGCCACCCCAGCCAGTTGAGAAAATCTCTCCTTCTTTGCCAATGGATTTCTGTGCCTCTACAGATCCCATAGACATCGCCGTGTTAGCGTTATGGATTACTTTAGCTTCCGGATACCCCTGCAGAATTAACTGCGTGCCCTCAAAACCACCTTCGCGCTGGTATTCACCATAGTGCTCGTACACTGCATTCCAGTTGCCTTTTTCAGCCACGCAGTTTTTGAAATCACCAGAACGTTGATTGTCGGTAATACCGGGGATGCCACGATTCATCGCGTAAATTACGTCTTTACCTAAGCGATCAACCATGTAGTCACAGATCTTGAGTGCACCATAGGCAGACGAGAAGTCGAACCAGCCTGCCGGTTGCTTTTCAAGGTACTTAAGTGGTGTGTGGAATGCCCAGACGAATGTTGTTAAATCTTCGTTTGTGGACAGTTTTTCAATGTTATCACCTTGAATGGCAAGTTCAGACGGCCCGAAAATCACAAAATCATAGATATCAGAGTCCTGATCGACCTGTGCTGCGTAGGTTGATTGCAACGAGTGCTCGATTTGGCGGCTTGCAAATTCTGTGGCTTCAAAAGGAATTTCAAGCTGCTCCAGACGCTTGGTTAGTGCAAGATAGTTACGGGCCCAAAAATCAGAAGTATCAGCCGAGGGATAGATCATTGCGATCTGCAACGGTTTTTCCAAATTTCCGGTAAACGGTTTCGCAACTTCAGCAGTTGCGTTTTGCAAAGCCTCCAATGCTCCGTCGCTATTGACTTCACCGGGAAGCCAGTGTTCACGATCGGCGATGCCATCCATTTCTTTTAGTGGCAGCGTCTGTTGCGCTATGGCAGCGCTCGACATTGCCAATGTGCCCACCAACAGGTGTGATAGTGTAAGTTTCATGTTTGTATTCCCTCTCAATATGACAGTAAGTGGTTGGTTTTAAGCAACCGGATGATGCTGCTAGCCACTCGGCCTGGTTTCACCAGCGAAAAGCCAGCCGATAATCAACAGCAGAATTAATACAGCCAGGATAATGGCCGCCAGTCGGTAGGTCTTTAAAAGCCTGGGATTTGAAATAAGCCCGCTTAGGCCGGATCCGCCATCGCGATCCTTCTTTTGTAACCACGTATACAAAGCGACGGAAAATATAATCACCGCACCGGATGCAACTGACTGCCAGAAAAATTCAATTCGCAATGTGACCAGCGCATTGATCATCATCGATAACAGCAACACGCCGGCTAATGAACCCACTATGGACGCGCGACCGCCAAACAGAGAGGTTCCACCAACGACCACCGCGGCGATAACGTGCAAATTAAAATAAGGCGCTGACGTTGCCTGTATCGCATTTAACTTGCCGGTCAGCATGATACCGGCCAGCGCGGCCATGGTACCCATGAATACATAGGCATACACCCGATGCCGGTCAACATCGATGCCGGTCATGTCAGATGCTTCGGGATTAGAACCGATGGCGATGGTATATCTGCCAAAGTGAGTTCTTGTTAATACCCAATACCCCATAACCATTGAAGACAGACCAACCACCACTGGAGTTGGCAGATATACAAGTGACTGACCACGACCGATCTCTGTGATCAGGTCTGGAAAGCGAGCCAGTACAAGCCCTTTAGCTATCACCAAACCGATACCACGATAAACCAGATCCATCGCCAGCGTTCCGATCAGATCCGGCACTTTTAGGCGCGTGATAACCAGCCCATTGATAAGCCCCATCAATGCCCCTAGTGCCAGTGCGATCAAAGCAGCTACCGGTGCGCTGAATCCGTATTGTTTAATTAGAAAGGCCATACAAACACCTGACAGTGCCGCCACAGAGCCTATCGATAAGTCAATGCCCCGCTGGGTTATCACAAAGGTCATGGCCATGGCCATTGGCATGTACAAGGCAGCATCCAGCAGGATTTGATTCAAATTAGACGCACGGAAATATCGCGCGGGCTCCACTGCTGCCATAAACAACAAAATGGCGATGATCATAGCCATAGGGCCAATGAAGCTGATATAGGGCTCTAGCCGTTGCCCCATGCTTCGTGACACTTGCGGATCTTGTTTAACGGTTGCCACTAGTGTTCCCCGGCGATGGTTTTGGTGCCAACAATCATGCTCAGCACTTCTTCGTTGTCCGTATGTGCTGTTTGCACAACTCCAACACAACGCCCCCTGCGCTGCACATGGATGCGATCAGAAATTTCAAATACATCATCAAGTGAATGGGAGATCACAATCACCGCCAGGCCCTGATCACGCAATGATTTGATCAGTTGCAGCGTGCGCGCGGTTTCCTGCGGACCCAACGCAGCGGTCGGCTCATCCATCACTAGAACACGCAGGTTATCGTGATGCACCGCACGCGCAATTGCCACTGCCTGGCGCTGCCCGCCGGATAGACTCTCGGTCAGTACATCCATGCTTTTAAGTTGCACGCCCAGCCTGTCCTTCAGTGTTGCGGTGGCTTCCTTTCGCATGCGTTTGTTGTCCAGCACTTTCACGCCGAAAATCGACCGCGTCAGTTCGGAGCCCAGAAACAGGTTTTCCGCCGGTGTTAAATGATCGGCAATTGCAAGGTTCTGGTATACCGCATCCACACCGGCTGCAATAGCATCGGAATGACTGGACATACTGAATGTTGAACCATCCAGCTCTATGGTGCCTTCAGTCGGCTGATAAACACCGGTAAGAATCTTGATTAAAGTCGACTTACCGGCGCCATTGTCACCAACAATCGCCAATACCTCACCGGCACGGGCATCCAGATCGACATCATCAAGTGCGACCACACCACCGAAGCGTTTGGTAATACCGCGCATGCGCACTATGGGTTGCGACGAATCGCTTTGCTGTGTAGTTGCTATCAACCGTTGTCTCCCTACTTGTATGAAGCTGCAGACACCCTAATCAAGGTGTCTGCAACGCGAACTACTTTCCCCAGATTTTCGCGTAGGCGTCGCGATAACCGTTGTCCGGATCAAAAAACGGACTGTCACCCATGGCTTTAGCCCCTTCCATGTTCACAACCGCTGGCGCGGTTACATAGCCGGAACATTCTTCACCCTGAATGGCACGGTTCAGCTCATCCACCAGCTGCCAGCCCTGCAGGTTTAGTGGCTCGGCAACCGTGATTGATTGATACTGACCAGTTTTGATGCGTTGAAACGCAGACTCTGAACCATCACCCGCTGCTACTGCTGTGGGTGAACCATCGCCCTTAATGCCGGCAGCCGCTAATGCCGGCCCCATAAAATCAAAGTAGATGTCATTAATGGCCAGTGCGTGCGTCCACCTGGGACCATACTTTTGCAGCAGACTGGTAGTAAGCGGTCCCATCCGGGTTGAGGTATCAGCAATTGGCGTATCTACATACTCCAATACTTCCCCGCCCATCGCTTCAACGGTATCTTTTATCTTGTCAGCCTTATCTATGGCGATCTGATAGGTAGAGTCAGTGAAGATCACCACACCAGGCTTACCACCCGCGTCTTCCACTGCCCACTTAGCCGCTTCCTGCGACACAGTCATTGCATCGGTGGAAACATTGGCGAAGATACCACCCGGTGCATCACAGCCTATCTTCGGGCCGGAGTGCCACGCCACCATGGGTATACTGGCGGCAGCTACCTGATCAAGCGCTGCCTGCTGCTCTACCGCATCAAAACCATTAATGATTATGCCGTCAGGCTTGAGTGCCATGGCCTGACCGAACGCGCCTGTCCTGCCTTGTACCGAACCACCACCATCAAGTACACGAACCGTCCAGCCAATTTTTTCAGCGGCTTCTTCAACACCATTGGTCACACCAAGGATACCGCCGTTTTTCAGGTCAGCGGCCAATACCACAATCGTCTTACCATCGGCAGCAGAAGGACCGCTGGCCGGTCCATCGAAGTCCATGGCATAGGATTGACCACCGACCAGAGCAGCAACCCAGGCAGCAGTAATTGATTTAATAAAGTGTCGTCTTAACATTGTCATTCTCCTCGTGAAAGTATTCTACTGAGCAGCAGTTTTACGCCGCTGCGCATAGCCTGCGATGCCTATTGCAACCAACAACGTGACACCATTGAACATTGGTTCGACCCAGAACGAGCCACCAAACTGTTGAATTCCTGAAATGCCCACCGCAAGAATGGCCACCCCCACAATCGTGCCCCACACATTTACGCGCCCCGGTTTGATTGTCGTAGAACCCAGAAATGCACCGACCAGCGCCGGCAACAAAAACTCCAGACCCACACTGGCCTGACCGATTCTTAACTTGGAGGCCAGCAGCACACCGGCAAGCGCTGTCATGGTGCCTGACGTTATAAATGCGCCCACCACAAACTTTCTGGCAGGGATGCCGTTGAGCTCTGCTGCACGCGGATTAGCACCAATGGCATACAGGAAACGACCGACCGGGGTGTACTCAAGGATCAGCCATAAAGCAACGGCAATAACCAATATGTAGTAAGCGGTAATTGGCAAACCAAAAACAAACGTACCGTTGATGGCGTAAAACCCATCCGGTAACAGCCCGACCATCTGTCGCCCACCGGTATGCGATAGCGCCAGTGCATACAAGATAGTGCCAGTGCCCAGCGTAGCGATGAAACTGTCTATCTTTGCAACCTCGACAAGCAGACCGTTAAAAAACCCTACAAGCGCACCTAGCGATAACACGATCAACACTGCAATAGGCCACGGAACTCCATACATGGTTTGCAATGAAATGGCGAGAATATGCCAAAGCACAATGCCATAACCCACCGTTAAATCGATTCTGCCCGCTGCCATTGGCACCATCGCAGCAAGACTCAATAAGGCGATAATCGATTTGTCCGACAGGATCGCCCGTAGATTCAACATGGTTGGAAAAGTGTCGGGCAGCAGAAATGAAAACAGCGCCAGTAAAAACAAAGTAAGCAATACCAGCCCGTACACGGGTAGCAGGCGCACTATTTTTTTGAAGAACCCGAGTTTTTTCAGCTCAGCCTTTGTCGGTTCAAGCGCGTTAGACTCAACTGATTGCATTAGTCATTTTCTCTGCTGTGGATTCTACTTCACCGGCTGAAGCCTTCTGGATCAGGTTTTCCGTCGAAAGCTCAATGCCGCGGAGCTCAGACACTACGGCTCCCCGGCTGAACACCAATGCCCGGTGACAAATGTTTGCAACCTCTTCAAAGTCTGTTGACACCACCACTACTCCCATTCCGGTACGTGTGGCATCAAACAACAGCTGGTAAATTTCTGCCTTGGCGCCAACATCGACGCCGGCTGTAGGATCCTCTGCAATGAGTATCTTGCGACCCGTATCGAGCCAGCGCCCGACGACAACCTTTTGTTGATTACCGCCGGACAAGGCCTCAATAGCAAGCGCGGGATCATTGGGGCTTAACCCGACCATTGCACCCAGTTCAATAGCGCTGGCTGCCTCTTTCGATCCCCACTGCAGCTCAAGTAAACCCCGGTCTTTGATTAACGGGTTCAGAAACAGGTTTTCACGGATGGACAGCGATGGTGCAATTGATTCAACAATACGGTCACCGGCTATAAAGCCAATACCCATGTCTATCGCATGACCTGGATCACGCAACATTGCTGGTTGGTTTTCAATGTCTACCGTGCCGGTATGCGTTTTAAGCCCGTACAGCACCCGACCAATGTCTTCATGCCCTGCCCCTCGCAAGCCGACCAGACCAAGCATCTCTCCGCGCGCAAGCTGCAGACTGACAGGCCCTACCCGATTCGTTTTTAAGCTGTCGATGGCCAACACAACTGAACCGGTATCCGGAGCGGTTTTATTTATCTCACGAGTCTTGCGACCCACTATCAGCGTAACCAGCTCTTCGGGTGTGGTGTGTTCGATATTGCGCACGCCAACCATTTTGCCATCGCGAAGTACGGCAACTCTGTCCGCGATATGAAAAATCTCATCAAGACGATGAGACACGTAAATCATACCCACACCTTTTTCTTTCAGGGGACGGAGTGCTTTAAACAAGCGCTCAACCTCATCGGCAGGCAGACTCGCGGTGGGTTCGTCCAGTACCAGAAAATCACAATCAACCACCAGTGCGCGTGCGATCGCAACCAACGATTTCTCGGTACGGGATAATGACGAAACCCGCGTAGAGGGATCAAAATCGCTATCAATTAAACGCAACGCTTTGGCCGCAACCATTTCTGTGCGGCGCCAGGAAATAAACTTGCCGGTCTTTTCAAAACCAATGGCCATTGCGATATTCTCTGCAATGCTCATCCATTCAATCAGACCGAGGTCCTGATGAATGAAAGCTACTCTGGCACCGTCTGCCCGTCCGCCAAGCGAGTGTGTATACAGGGCGCCATCAATTAACACCCGCCCGTCATCAGGACTGTGCAGCCCGCCAAGCGTTTTGATCAGAGTCGATTTACCCGCTCCGTTCTCGCCAAGCAATGCCACAATCTCGCCACGCTCTACGTGCAGCGACACGTCTCGCAGTGCCTGTGTGCCGCCGAAATTCTTCGACACACGATCAAAAAACAGCCCATCGCTTTGCTGCAAAATCCCTCCTCGAATCCTTCAAGCGTGATAACGTTACCGGTAACGTAAATATCTGGAAGCGCGATGTCAAGCATAATCTGCAAACATGCTATATTTGGACAGATCATTCAATCGAAAGGAAAACGACAATAAAAAATGATAAAAAACAAAGCATTAGCCTAATGCAGATCGCCCAGGCGGCCGGTGTGTCGAAGATGACGGTGTCTCGCGTACTGCGTGACGCCGACGGATTCTCCGAGGCCACCCGGGAAAAAGTCATGCGCGAAGTCGAACGACATGGCTATCTGCCGAACAGACTCGCCACAACCTTTGCCACCGCACAGGCATCGACTCTGATGGGGGTCTGTGTACCCAGCCTGTCGAGCTACCTGGTGATGCAGGTACTGGAAAGTATTGATCGCACATTAGAACGTCTCGGCTACCAGATCATCATTGGCAGCCACAATAACCAACAGCAACAGGAAGAAGCCTGGCTCAAAAACATACTTGCCTGGCGACCGGCCGGGGTGATGTTATCCAGCAAGTACCACAGCAAAAGCACATTGAAGCTGCTCCAGGATAGCGCGGTTCCCGTGCTGGAATTCTGGGACTTAAACACCAGCCCGATTAATATGTCGGTCGGTTTTAACGAATATGACGCCGGCTTTGCCATGAGTCAGCACGCCATCCTCAAAGGCTATAGAAATGCAGCACTTTTACTGGCAGCCTCTGACGATAAAACCGTGACACCTGAACGTATATCAGGATTTACCAAAGGCTTTAGCGAAGCTGGTGGTAGTATCGTTCACACAGAAATACTAAATGATCAACCCGGTTTTTATGCAGGTTACTACGGCACCGAAAATCTGCTGAACCATACTCAGGCCGCCGATATGATCTATTACATGGACGATGCACTGGCAATGGGTGGCCTGGCCTGGTGTCAGCGCAAAGGAATCAGCGTACCTGATGATATTGGCATCGCTGGCTGGGGCGGCCATGAAGCCGCATCGGTATTGCAACAGCGATTAACTACTACGGCCATTCCAGTTCTGCAAATTGGCAAACTATCAGCAGAACAATTGGTCAGATCACTGAAAAGCGAAGTTACCGAAAACGTATCTGCTGTGCCCGCCAAGCTGATAAATGGCGAAACACTCTAAACGATTATTAGACAGACTGCTCTGGACAACTGCTGCCGCAGGACTGCCCATTCAACGCCCCCAGTAGGCATCCGCTTCCGCTACACTCATCTTACCGAACAACGCCATGTAGTCGCGACTGGCTTCGATAAATGATGTCTTGTGCAATCGACTCCACTGATCGAAATCCCACATGCTGTCCCTGACTGTATAAGTACCGGTATCGCGAAAATAGAAAGCATGTTTCACTTCGTGCCCGGTAACGGCATCAATCGGTTGAAGGCTATATTCCTCACCTTCAAAAAACAGTATTCGTTGCAATGCGTTGATTGTCAGCCGCTGTACCAGCAGTCCCGTCGTACACGACGCCTCACAGCCCACCAGCACCGGATAGCTCTCTTCCACCACCTCACACTGACGATAGCCGCGTACCGTGGCCGGGGCAATTTCAAGATCCGATAGCGACATACCACACACCAGTTCAAGCACGGCAGAATCCATTAGAGATCCAAAGACAAACAGGCTATCGGCATCACGCCATTGAGCAGGATTCATTGAGAGTTCAACTTGTAGAATGAGATTAAAACAAACGCAGAGGCAAAATAGAAACAGCTGAAAAACCGCCTAAGTACATCGCCGCGGGCGCGCAGTCTACCCTACCTTGGCGTCAGAGAAAATAGTGCCAGGCCAGATCGCTGTAATCGAAGTAGCGATCATGCGCCGCCGTTGCTCAGTATGTGGAACCTTTCACGGACGTCTTCAGCGATTACCGAAGCTCTGACCAGCCTGCATTGTTCATAAGGATTCGGCGCCCGGTATCAATAGAGTTAAACAACTCGCCCTGTCACCTGAGTGCGACGCGTAATTTTTTCCCCGATTATCACAAGCGAATCAATCGGTATCGCGACAGATTAATGTTGTAAATAATACTGCCTCAAATCCTGCCCACGAGTTATATGACACTGCATATGACAACCCTGTCATTCGTTATGTGCTCATCGCTAACCATTGGCTTTTCTCCGGCTGCCGTTCTGGCCCGCTTTCTGCGCGATCAATTTCTGATTAAACACGTGGCACAGAAATTGTCGCAATTCGAGAAGAGCAAAGTGAATTTTACAAAAGAAAGAGAACTGGTACTAACCGCACTGTGCATTACACTACTGCATGGCTGCGCTGGTTCATCTAATGATATGGCAGGGCCTGCTATTTCCGTAGACACACGCGTTACGGAAGAACCAAAACCTTCACAGGGCAATACATCAACAGATCCTTCACCAGAGGAACCCGAACTGGGTGAAGCCTTCGCCAGTGATAACGACGACCTGATATCAATCAGCAATCTGTCGTTCGCGGGTGCTTTTTCTCTGCCAGTCGCACAAGACTCTGTGTCCTCTCTAAATTACTCGGCAGGCATCATAGAAGTAGACGGTGACTCACTGTTTATCATCGGACACAATCATGACGATGCCATTGCAGAATTTGTCATTCCGGAACTGGTCACCAGCACCACAATATCAGAGCTCAATAGTACCGGCGCCCCGCGTCAGGAGTTCGTCAAAATTATTGACCGTGCCGCATTTGGAAACCCGGAATCTCTGGATGAAATAGCCGGCCTTGAGCTGGTGAACGACAGTCTGGTTATCAACGCCATAGAATATTATGACGCACCGGGTGATAACCAGCTGTCAACACTGGTTGTCAATGACGCCTATGACCTTAAAAACTCCGAAGTCAGTGCCTTTCGTTCCATGCAAGGCTTTGCCCGCGCGGCTGGATGGATGAGTGCGGTACCGGATAGCTGGCAATCAGAAGTTGGCGCAACGCATATATCCGGACACTCCAGCGGCGGACCAATCATCAGCAGACTCAGCGTGGGTCCATCCGCCTTTGCCGTTGACCTGGAAAAAGTAGTGACGTCGGATAATGAAACCCCCATAACCAGCACGGAGCTATTGGGCTTTAGCCTGGAGCAACCACTGAGCGACGATCTTTTTAATACTTCAGGTCAGAACAATTTATGGACACATATCAGTCATGCGAAGTTCGGGTTTATTGTTCCCGGTACCAGAACGTATATGACACTGGGATGGTCGGGTGGTCATGACACCGGTGTCGGTTATAAGATCACCCAGAATGACGGTAACCTGTGCGGCGGATATTGCTCAACAAGTGCCACAGACAATTATAACTATTATTGGCTTTGGGATCTTGATGAGCTGATCGAAACCCGCGATGGATCCGTTTCACCAGAGAGCATCAGACCCTACGAATTCGGGCAGTTTGATCTGCCTTTTCAGACTGACGGTAACCTGATTCGGGTTGGCGGGGCCTCATATGACTCTGTGCGTGATCTGCTGTATGTCAGCTTGCCGGGTGCAAACAATGAGCTTGGCGAGTACGACAATCCGCCTGTAATTGTTGCCTTTAAAATTGATCGATAGCGTTCAGATGCATAATGAATTCCTGCAGGTAGTAAATACTGCCTGAAAGGTGCACACTACCTGCTGTCATTCGCTTCGCCAGCTATCTGGCTCATCCTGCGGTAGCAACGCTTTTCATGTCACAAACAAATAATATGAAAGGCGTCGCTCTGATGACGCTGGGTTTTTTTTCTTTCGCTGCAAGTGACGCAATTGCAAAGCTGCTGACCAGTTCATTTCATCCGTTGCAAATTGTCTGGTTGCGTATGCTTGGCCTGTTTATAGGTGTTTGTGTACTGGTGGCGATAAAGGGGCTGCCAGTACTCAGAACGACAAAACCACAACTTCAGATATTGAGGGGTGTCGTCGCCGTTGGATCGGGCACCTGCTTTATTATCGCCATCGGGTTTGTGCCTCTGGCGGACGCGGTAGCCGTGACCTTTGTTGCCCCTTTTATGGTGACCATACTCGGCGCTTTGTTGTTAAAAGAGCCCGTAGGTGCAAGACGATGGCTTGCTGTTGTTGCGGGATTCATCGGCATGCTGATCGTTATCAGGCCCGGCCACGGGATCTTTCACCCCGCCATTCTGCTGGTAGTGATTGCAGCGATATTTTTTGCTATCCGTCAATTGCTGTCGCGGTGGTTAAGCGGTATCGATTCAGTCGTCACCACTGTTGCATACACATCAATTGTGGCGTTTTCTATCACCAGCGTGACACTGCCATTCGTCTGGGTAACTCCTTCCGGACTGAAAATTCTGCTGATTATTGCTGGCCTGACACTGTCTGCAGCGATAGGTGAGATATTGATTATCAGGGCACTGGACATAGCACAATCTGTGGTCCTGGCGCCGAGTCACTACACGCTAATTATCTGGAGCACTCTTTACGGCTACATAATATTTAATGACCTCCCGGACCGTTGGACCCTGGTTGGCTGCAGCATTATAATCGCCTCCGGTATCTACACCACGTACCGGGAATACATACTCTCAAGATAACTTTTTGAAGGCGATGTCTGATCGACAGACAGCCATATCATGCGATCAAATTATGGATCGGAGTCCGCAGTAATCGGGACCGAAAAGGGTCCCGATTAATTCCACGGAATTAACGCTGGAAATTAGCGCGACTTAGTTCACCGCCCCGATCGCCTTCAGATGCCGTGCCATGCCCTGCACATTCAGCGCTCGCCACTGATCGTAAGAACCCCAGTCTTTATACTTGTCCATCGTAATACTACTCGCCAGTTCATCGTCGGATTTTCCAGTCTTAAGTCCGGCCAGCACTTTCTCGCGAAGTTCTTCCATATAAACACGACCCGAGGTGACATCCGCCTTAACGCCTAAGGGACCATGTCCGCCTGCAAATATTTCAAAATCCAATGCCTCAACGTTGCGTACCTGATCAGTCCAGTCATCGACATTCGAATTCGGGAAATCACGAAATGGCAGGCGTCTGGCCGCTACCGCATCAACAATAAACCCGACACTTTCAGGCCGAACAACGATGGCCATTAAGTCATTCCCGTGACCGGGACCGAGCGGCGTCAGCTCAATTGTCTTGCCACCAACCTCAATTGCCGTCGCCTTGCCAATACGCATAGTGGGTGCAACACCATCAATTTGAGCTGGCGCATTCTCCTGTGCGATCACGTTGGGCACAACACCAAACTCAGTACCGCCGGATGCGTGGTCGCCGTGACTATGGCTATAGATAAGATGCGTGATCGGCTGTTCGGTCAACTTGGAGATTTCCGCACGCAACCATGATGCGGCGTCCGCGTTAATTGGATCAGTCACCACAACGCCGTCATCGGTTATCACAAAAATAGAATAGTGAAAGTTGTTTTGAAACCGATATACATCTCCCGCAATTTTTGTGACAGCCCTGTCTTCAGCAAACGAACTGCTGAAAGGAATAACAAAAGCTAGCAGCGTACTTAGTAGCAGTCTGGACATGACAATATTTCCCTGTGTTGGTTTGTAATTCACAGCCTACACGATTTGAACGTGCAGAGAGAACCACTTAGAGCAGGTACAACGGGCAAAGGTTCCCGACTCTCTATAGCAGGTCAGCAACCTGGCTTTATCTCCCGGCCCGTGCGGTTAACCCGCCAGCAGGTATCGCGTCTGCCGCGCGATCCAGCCAGCAATAAGGTCTGTGCAACGCCCTGTACAGATTTTATGGTCAGTGAATAGGTGTCAGCACTGGCTAGACGTTCGATTATTTGATATCAATGTAACTTATGTATTCGAACACGCACAGACTCGAAGGACAATATCAGTACGATTTTTCGACTGACCTGTTACACGTACCGAGAGGTAAATATGCCTGGAATAATCGCGTTACTTTTTCTGATGCTGAGCGCCTGTCAGACCTATGCTGACACCTGCCCCGACTTT
>CAKZVB010000251.1 GCA_937922015.1 uncultured Granulosicoccaceae bacterium | reverse complement strand
CCATATCCACAACAGGTGTATCCGGTATCCAGAATCGCCTGGCGATTTCGGTGATCAGTTTTTGTTGTTCTCGATACAGCGGCACACTGCGATTAAGCATATCGTCAAACACAGCGGCAACCTGATCGTCGAAAATGAAATCGGAAGACCGGTCTTTGTCTGAGGTAAATATCTCATCTCTGCTCATATCTTATTATCTTTGCTATTGCCCGATCTATTACCGAAGTGTGATACCGGATATCACGCAATTGAGATCCGGAACCTGATGCCCGCCGTATATATGGCATGGCCGGTGCGTCTTATTGAGTGACCAGCGTGACTGAATGACAAGTGTGTTTGGCGCTCGATTTCTATATGCTGTGCACTTGTTGGCAACAGCATGAGTCATCGGTGGATTTGTGCTGGAAGGTTAGACCCCGGTGGTAATTATACGATACAAAATGCGCCATCTGACAACACCTTGTTATCCATCGAATAATTGACCCCGCCCTGGAATACCACCAGCCAACCCTGAACAATCCAGCCATATCAGTGCAAGAACTCATTGACCGACACCACAGATAAACAAGCCGACTTTCAACGCTCAACCAGCGCCACCGCACGGGCACTGGCGTGTGATGCCGATCTGTCGATCGAGCTACAGGACGCGACAAGCGCTGCTCACCTGGGTTTGAATCCGCCACTAAATCACGGGTTGAAGGCATCGTCTGAAAAAACAATTCAGCGCGGACTGAGCGATGCCATTGCCATGATAGCCGCTCACCACGATACCGCTGTTCACTTTCGGTTTGAGCCTGCAGGCAAGTCAGCAGCGTTGCTTTTCAACGAGATGGAGCTGATTCGATGCGAGGCCCCGGGGGCGCGGAAATTCACCGGAGTCGACCATAATATAGCGCTGCTGTGGAGTGACTCTCTGTGGTACTCGTCCGGACACACCGGTGTAGCTGAATTACAGATAGTGATCTCGGTGCTTACCCGTGAAGCGCTCAGACTGACTGTGCCGCCGGACGCGCGCCTGCAATCGATAATCACGAGCTGGCGAGACAGCACCATTGCAAAATCTCCGCTGTGGTCAACACTTGCGCCTGCAATTTACGATCAAACCGCATACGCTGAATTATCCCTGCAAATAATCGACTCAATCGATGCCTCTGCATTCAACAGCGTCGACGCTGAAGATCTCAGTATCGAGCCGGGTAATTCCGACGAGGATGCTACAAAGCAAGACAGCAGCGAACTCCCTGACGACACCAATCATGAAACTGAAGAATCCAGCGAGGAGCCTGACACAGACCAGACACTCACCGTAGAACTGCGCGAGGAGGAGCAACAAACAACAGAGACGCTTTTAGCACCCGCTGAAGAGTCAGACAGCGACGACTCAGATCTTGCAAACCGCGATGCTCCGGTCAGCGCTGATGCAGAGAACGGCAGTCAGGCGGATGGCAGCGAGGATACCGGCTATGCCGTCTATTCCAAAGCAAACGATGAAATAGTCACCGCTCGCACGCTTTGCACCGCTGATGAACTGGACCAGTTGCGCACCGCACTGGATGAACAGTTAAGTCGCCATGGCAAGGTGGTTGGCCGGTTGTCCGGTCGCCTGCAAAGAGTACTGATGTCACAACAACAACGGCATTGGAAATTTGATCAGGAAGAGGGAGTTCTGGACACCACGCGACTGACCAGAGTTGTCACCGAACCGTTGTCAGCGCTTTCATTTAAAGCTGAAAGTGATATTGAATTCAAAAACACCACCGTTACTTTGCTGGTGGATAATTCAAAATCCATGCTGGGCAAACCCATAGCCATAGCCGCCGCCTGCGCAGACCTGCTGTCACAGACTCTGGAACGATGCGGGGTAGCGGTAGAGATTCTCGGCTTTACCACAACCCAGTTACACGGCGGCGAATTGTACGATCAATGGCAACACGGCGGCGCGGCAAAAAACCCGGGCCGTCTGAACGGGCTGAGACATATTATCTACAAATCTGCGGACACCCCGTATCGCCGCGCCAGAAAGAATTTCGGAGTCATGCTGCACAAGGAACTGCTAAAACAGAATATAGACGGCGAAGCGTTGCTGTGGGCTCACGGTCGACTACTCCAACGACCTGAACAGCGCAAAATACTCATGGTAATTTCAGATGGTGCCCCCATCGATACCAGCACAATGGGCGCAAACAAAAAGAACTTCCTGGTTGATCACCTGCATCAGGTTATCGCAGGTATTGAGAAGCGCAACGCGGTAGAACTGGTCGCAATCGGCATTGGTCACGATGTCACTCAGTACTATCAGCGTGCCATGAAAATAATGGACGCGAAAGACCTGAGCAAATCAATGCTTGTCCACTTGAGCAAATTGTTTACGGATTCCCGTTAGGCAGCAGCAGCCAGCCCGGTTTACCGGCAACACAACAATCTCTATACTCCTTCGCCCACACACAGAGTTGCAGGTCTGATGAAACGGGTAATGATTGTCGGCGGACCGGGCTCCGGTAAAAGCACACTGGCGGTAAAGCTGGGGGCTGCCACCGGCCTGCCTGTCTACCACATGGATCATATCCACTATAAACCGGGATGGGTTGAACGCGAAAAAGACCTCAAATCCGCGTTGACACACAAGGTGCACGCAAAAGATCAGTGGATTTTTGAAGGTGGACATTCATCTACCTACCAGCAGCGACTGGCTCGAGCAGACACATTCATATGGCTGGATTTTCCGGTCTGGCTCAGAACCTACCGCGTGTTGCGAAGGGCAATAACCCACTATGGTCGCAACAGACCCGACCTGCCGGAAGGATGCCCTGAACAATTCAATGCCAACACCATCGACTTCCTGCGTTTCATCTGGCGTACCAGAAACACATCCAGACAACGCTTAAAAGACATATACGACAACCCGGCACCGCACCTGAAAACATATCACCTGAATAGCCTGAGTCAGGTCAATCGCTTTGTACAAACACACTCACCCGCTAACGCAAATGCTATAAAAAGCGGTCAATAACACTGTTGCCGGCTAACTTACCTCGCGCTAAGCCGGTAGCTTCGTGTGACGCCCTCAAAAACCTGATATAAGCGCATTCCTTGATCACGCTGTGGCTGCCTTTTCGGCTTAGGTTGGCTTAACTGGTAACCGTTGCACCAGCGCTTTACAAAATTCTCTGTCCGGCCTGCCAATATCACAGGAGCACACTTAGATCAGAATCAATTTACCAGCGCACTTTTCTCACCACTAATAGAAGCCTGTTCGAATATATGTTCTAATTCACCTCCCGCGAATACTGCACCATAGACAGCCATTCCCTTATCAGTATGCAAACTACTGTTTCTACAGTAGTGCACCAGGAGTCTGCGCGGTAGAAGCCTGCGTAGCGAGAACGTGCCATGGCGAGGGCGTTTTTTTGATCATTTGAGGCGCATAGTTGTTCATACGTAACGAAAATGATCGATAATTACTATCGCCTTGGGCGCACCGTCAGGGCGCGTTCACAGTAGCAGAGGTTCTGCCGCGCAGGCTCCTGGATTCCACCACGGCTAAATCGCGCTCGCATCTTGCACTGTAAGCGGTTGCAGATCATCACCCAAACGTCACGGCCACACTACCACCC
>CAKZVB010000250.1 GCA_937922015.1 uncultured Granulosicoccaceae bacterium | reverse complement strand
ACGTCTGAAATTGGCCTATTTGCCGATTTTCCGCGATAAAACCGAAGTCAATACATGACTCGGGGCGAAGGAAAAGTAGAAGTAAGTGCGAAATTGCGGGCTGCGCTAAAATACTCCCCTTTATGGATGGGCACTAATTAGTGCCCATCCGTAAACGGCGGTGTAGCGAGCATCACATGTTTTTGGGATGGGCACTATTCGGATTGCTGGTAAGATGGAATGGGGCAGTGCTGGAAGTCGAGTGCCAGAGCAACATCGAATATCAAGCAACGTGTACAGGGTGTGTTCAAATGATCGAAAACGTGAAACTGGCGCCTGTCTGGCTGGATGACTTACCGGCCGCTCCTGTCTTGCCGGAACAACCACTGCCCAGTGCCGATGTAGTCGTTATAGGCTCTGGTTACACCGGATTAAATGCGGCGCTGGAAACGGCTCGTGGCGGGCGAAGCACTTTGGTACTTGATGCAGTGGATGCAGGTGGTGGTTGTAGTTCACGCAACGGCGGCCAAATCAGTACCAGTATAAAGCCATCAAAAGAGACGTTGTCAAAGTGGTTTGGAGTTGAGCGCGGGGCGGCGATTCGAAGGGAAGGCGAAACGGCACTCAACTGGATTGAAAGCAGGATCATTGAAGAGAAAATCGATTGTGATTTTCGGCGCGTTGGAAGGTTTCATGCCGCGCACACACCACGTCACTATGAACTACTTGCCAGAAGCTCGGCGGTGCTTGCTTCGGACGATGGTATTGAGTCGCAGGTAATACCAGTAGGTGAGCAAAGAAACCATCTGGGTTCTGATGCGTACTACGGAGGACTGTTGTTTCCCCGGCACGCGTCCCTGCATCCCGCAAAATATCACCGTGGGTTGTTGCAGCGGGCGATAGAAGCCGGTGTCCATATTACCGGCAATTGCCCAGTCACAGATATTCAGAAAAAAAGTAGTGGTTTCGTGGTGCACACCGCCCTTGGACAGGTAACGGCCGGTGAAGTAATAGTCGCTACTAACGGCTATACAAGTGGATTGACTCCCTGGTTGCATAGAAGAGTCATACCAATCGGTAGTTATATAATAGCTACCGAACCTCAACCCGAAGCACTTATTGATCAGCTGTTTCCAAATGACAAGATCGCCAGTGACAGCTGTAAGGTAGTCTACTACTACCGGGCATCTCCTGACCGGCGGCGTGTGGTTTTTGGTGGCAGAGTGTCTGCCAGTGAAACTGATCCCAAAGTCAGTGCGCCCAGGTTGTACAAAGATATGTGCAGAATCTTTCCAGAGTTACAGGGCTGTAGAATATCACACAGCTGGTGCGGCACTGTCGCCTATACCTTTGATCAATTAGCTCACACCGGTAAGCATGATGGAATTCACTTTGCAATGGGCTATTGTGGATCAGGTGTGTCAATGGCCAGTTACCTTGGTATGCGAGTAGGTCAAAAAGTGTTGGGCCGCCCACAGGGCGACAGCGCCTTTGACGGCTTGCCATTTCCCACCAGGCCGTTGTATCGCGGTAAACCCTGGTTTTTACCGGCGGCAGTTAGCTGGTATCGTTGGCAGGATAAACTGCAATGCAGGCTGGCCAAAACGTTTGTCGGGTAAATTCATAGTGATTAATAAGCTGCCAGGTCTCCGGTTGTCATAAATCACGTCAAATAGATCTGCACATGAAAATAAAAAGCATAGAAAGTTTCACAAGTGAGTTTGTGGGTTTTGTACGTATAACCGCCGAAGATAACACTCAAGGCTGGGGGCAGGTTTCTACCTACCATGCAGATATTACTGCGCAAGTCCTGCATCGGCAGGTTGCCCCGTGGGTACTTGGTAAAGACACCAGCGATCTTGATGATCTGCTGGACTTTGTCACCGAGCGTGAACATAAGTTTCCGGGCTCCTACCTGTGCAGAGCCATGGGTGGTTTCGATACGGCGGTATGGGATTTACGTGGTAAACAACAAGGGGTACCTGTGGTTACGCTACTTGGTGGGACACCCGGGAAGGTGCGGGCATATGCCTCATCAATGAAGCGCGATATCACTCCGGCTGCCGAGGCGCTTCGGTTAAAGAAGCTACGTGACAACAAAGGCTTTGATGCATTTAAGGTGCGTGCGGGTTCAGAGGTTGGTCGCAACGTAGACGAATGGCCGGGCCGAACGGAAGAGATTATTCCAACAATCCGCCGTGAGCTTGGCGATACCGCAGATCTATTAATAGACGCCAATAGCTGTTACACAGTAAATCGCGCGATTGAAGTTGGGCATATGTTGCAGGACAATGGATATTGTCACTATGAAGAGCCATGCCCTTACTGGGAATTATCTCAAACCAAACAAGTGACAGATGCACTTGAAATTGATGTTACCGGAGGTGAGCAGGACTGCATGCTGGCTGTATGGGAGCAGATGATTTCAACCAGAGCGGTGAATATTGTGCAACCCGATATCATGTATCTGGGTGGAATAAGCCGTACGATGAGGGTGGTGGAAATGGCACGTAAGGCTGGTTTGTCGGTGACGCCGCATTGCGCGAATTTATCGATGGTCACCCTGTTCACCATGCATTTGTTAAAAGCCATACCCAACGCTGGTCACTATCTGGAGTTTTCGATCGAAGGCGATGACTACTATCCCTGGCAGGATGACCTGTTCGTCGAAACACCTTATGAAATTGTTGACGGTCATGCCATCGTCACTGATGTGCCGGGGTGGGGTGTTGAGATCAGGCCTGAGTGGCTGGCAAAATCGTCTTATCAGATAACATCAATATAAAATGCATCTTTTGCAGTTGCCACTTAAAACGAGTTGAATATATAACATGTTAAGTTGCACTGCATGCAGTGCTATGGGCCCTCTATAATAAGAACTGCCAGGTTATACTGTAGAGCAACCGCTTGGGGACGTGATCAATACTGTAACTAACATCCATCCGTAATGATGCGGTGTACTTTTGTAGTCCGTTGTTGCTCCATGTAAGTAGAAATTTAATTATCCGGGTAAACTATTTACGAAAACGGGAGTCTACATAGTCAATCGCCGAAAAGTTAATCGCCGTTTCGTTTTGACAAGAGATTGGTATGTGTAAAAATTTTGCTGGTTTTAGTGGTTTGGGCACGCTGGACCAGTGGCCTTGTAGGATCGAAATTCAGTGTTCGATTGGGAAAAATACAGTATTTACTATGGAACAAACAGCTATATTGGGCACTGGTATTTAAATTAGAAACAAATAACTGTATCTTATAGGTGAAGTTGGAAGGAAGCGTGATGTAAAGGATTTTATGTTAGAGACACCGAGATGCGGGATGGTTGAAAGGAAATTTCAGCAACCGCTAGCGCGGAAGCAATACTACTGTCAATAACCCTATTGGAGCATGTAAAAAATGGAAGTCCTGGAGTACGAACCGTATAAACTTGATATTGAGAACCGCGAATTCACGATAAGTGGACAGCAAGTCCCGCTTACCAGCAAGGAATTCGAGCTTGCCTTATATTTCTTTCGGCATAAAGACGCCGTTTTATCGAGAAAAAACCTGCTTGAAGATGTGTGGGGTGTAACTGCTGATCTGCGAACCAGAACTGTGGATGCACACGTTAGCCGATTACGGTACAAGTTGCGTTTATCGGCAACACCATGGAAAATTTCCAGCATATACAAGTACGGGTATTGTTTGCACCATGCCATGCACAAGGCAAACAAGGCAACGAGCCATCAAGTGATCTGATCACACCCGGCGGTTTTTTTTTGCTCGTATGTTGTAGTGGCTGTAGCCTTTGTATTGATAAAGGTGCAACTCTTTGTGTTAAACAACTGGTTGGCTTCGTGCTGCAACAATGTGCGTTGCGCAGAAGATCAAGGCACCAGATTGAACGCCACCAGAAATCGAGAAACCATATTGTAGGCTGCTATGGTAGCAACGATTTCCACCAGTTCAGTGTTAGAGAATTTACGATGGCAGTCGGCAAACAATTGTTCTTCAACCTGAACGTTGCGAGTCATTTGGGTGGCAAGCTTAATAGTTAACAACTCTTCTTCGTCAAACAGCGCGGTGTTACTGCCGGCCCGGTCGACGTTTCGCAGGGCTGACGCTTTTTCATCCGAGCCTCCGGCTGCGATAAAAATCGGCGCATGATGTGCGAACTCATAGTCGGCCTTATTGACCACTGCCACGGTACACATGGCAAGCTCGCGTAGTTTGTGACTGACAGCAAACTCGTTGCGAATGTTGCCGACAAAATGATTCCAGCCAGTTGCCAGTGGCGTGCTGTATAACAGCAGGCGATCCAGCTCGATAAGTTCTCCGCCTCGCCGTTGGCGAATAGCGTCAACGAGTTCGGCAGGTTCTTTGAGGTCGATGGGTTTTAACGGTATCCGGGGTTCTTTACTTTTAGCAGCGGGTGTTGGTGTATCGAGTGACCGGTTTACGGATTTGCGCGATGGGCCCTGCGGCAACTGCGTTGCCTCATCCATTGCATCTGCCGGCCAGTTATTATCCAGGTAGGCCAACGCCATGTCTGTGGCTTCGTGGCCCCAGAAAAGCTCGTCTTTGTGTTCAATGGTTGGAACGCCAAACACACCGCGTTCTATTGCAAGCTGACCGTTTGCCAGCAGAGCTTCTTTTACTTCCCTGGAAGCGAGTTGCTCGGGCGATACGTTCAGTTCATCAAGCAGGGCGGCAAATGGTACGGCGTCAGTGGGCAAGTGACCATCTGCCCAGACAAATCGAAAAAGACGTTGTACAACCTCGATGTCGTTTCCCAGTGCAATGCCAAGTCTCAATAGTGGCAACGGGTTAAAAGGGTGATGCGCTGGCAGTTTCAGTACAATATTGTCCCGCTGCGCCAGCCAGACTGCGTTTTTAAAAGTCCAGTCCCGTTTCGGCGCTATTTCTGCGGGGCCAACATTGTTCCAGTGGTCCAGCAGACCGGCGAACAACACGGGCACACAGTCGACCGGCTGACGACTAGCCAGCAGTGGTAATCTGGTGCTTTGCAAATACGCGTAGGGTGAAATGTAGTCGAAGTACCAGCGCATAGTCTGTTTCTCAAGATGATATCTGAGGAGTTGTCACAAGCGTGCCAACGAATGTTGTTTTAGTGAAGCAGGATATCGCGTGAGATATATTGATTTTCGAGCCGGTCGAATGTTTCGTCTGCCAGAGGGTGACGGATTGGTTCTTCGGAATTGTCCGGAAGCAGGTTTTGTTCGGACACGTAGGCAACGTACTCAGTTTCGTCGTTTTCGGCATACAAGTGATAGAACGGCTGGTCTTTGCGAGGTCGCACGCTTTCCGGAATAGCGTCGTACCACTCCTGAGTATTGGCAAACTCAGGGTCGACATCGAAGATTACCCCGCGAAAAGGGTAGACCCGGTGCTTTACAATTTGTCCGATGCTAAATTTGGCGTGGCGTATCATATGGAAGCCATTCTTTTAGATGGCCTCTATTTTAGCAAACTGCGAGCATAAAGTGACGAAGAGAATTATCCTCGATTGTGATCCCGGGCACGACGATGCCGTGGCAATCCTGCTTGCTCTGGCTTCACCCGAAGAAATCGATGTACTGGGGCTCACTGTAGTGGGGGGAAATGTTCGACTTGACGCAACCGTGCTCAATGCACGAAAGGTCGTCACGCTAGCCGGTGTCGGTGCAAGCGGTACAGAGGTACCCGTTTTTGCCGGGTGCCCGCGACCATTGGTGCGTGAAATTATCACCGCTGAGCACGTGCATGGTGAAACCGGACTCGACAGCGGCAGCGGACAAGCACTTGCCGACCCCAAAACGCCGTTGGCTAGTCAACACGCGGTGAATTTTATTATTGAAAAGATTCGTGCAGAGCCCCCCGGCGCTATTACGCTGGTGGCGACAGGCCCTCTTACTAACGTGGCTGTGGCGTTTGCAATGGCACCGGATATTATTGCCCGTTTAGAGGGGTTGATCATCATGGGCGGGGCAGGTTTCGAGCCGGGTAATATTACGCCTGCGGCGGAATTTAATATATACGTTGACCCGCATGCAGCGTGCGCTGTATTTGATAGTGGAGTCAAACTGACCATGTTTGGACTAGACGTCACCCATCAAATGCTGATAACCCCTGCTCGCCTGAAAGCGATATCCGAGCGAGCCGGGCGAGTCGGTGTTGTGGTGGCAGATTTACTGGACTTCTTCAATCAGTACGACATCAAAAAGTATGGCTGGGAGG
>CAKZVB010000249.1 GCA_937922015.1 uncultured Granulosicoccaceae bacterium | reverse complement strand
TAAGAATCCAGGCACCTAATGCAAGGAATGGAATGCTCGATGGCGGATGTGCCAGCAGCACCTTACCTTCGGCGGTATAGCGCCCTTTTCTGACCCCCAGCATGATGACCGCTCCAAGCGCTATCCATCCTCCTACCCCGTGAACTACTACCGAGCCTGCAAAATCGTGGAAAGGTTCCCCGCCTATGGCGGCAATTTTGTCCTGAAAGCCATAATTACCATTCCATATCAGGCCTTCAAAAAACGGATAGGCCACCGCGACGATAATCAAGGATGCTAACAACTGAGGATAAAAGCTGGCGCGTTCCGCTATACCACCGGAAATAATCGCCGGAATCGCTGCGGCGAAAGTCAGTAAAAAGAAGAATTTTACGAGTTCGTAGCCACTGGATTCAGCGAGAATCGCAGCCGGTTGGAAGAAATCTGCCCCATAGGCAATGCCATAGCCGATAAAAAAGTAGGCGATTGTAGAAACACCAAAATCACTGATAATTTTTACCAGTGCGTTAACCTGGTTTTTTTCCCGAACGGTGCCGACTTCCAGAAACGCAAACCCTGCGTGCATCCAAAGCACCAGAATGGCTCCAAGAAGTACAAAAAGCGTATCTGTCGCAACCATTGATGCATCGAAACTGGACTGCAGGGCTGCCAGTTTTTCGGTGAGCTCCTCAACGGACAGATCAGAATTTTCCAACGTTTTTCACCAATAGTGTAACCAACCCCAAATTTTAAAGGATTTTGCCAAGCTGCATCAATTTATTATGCTTGATAACCATAGACCCTGACGCAATTTAAGAAATCGATTCAGCGAATAATTGTAATGTCAACAAAAACACAGGATGATCAATAACATTCGTTGCACACTGCTTTTGACGTAAATTCAGTCTTGAGTTTTGAATTTATGAATCTGCCTCCGGTCTCTCTTGCTGGGTCGCCCGGCCAGCCGCTCCCCTTGAGAAACCATCCTGTCGTCTTTGAGCTTAAGCTCGAGTACGCGACGCTTTTCTATGCTCTCTTCAGATTCTTCGTAGGCGGCAATCGCCAGCTTTGCACTGACTCGGCGCTGGATCACCTGCTGAACTGTTACATTGTATTCAAAAGGTCCTTTTCGGATATCAACCCGCTGACCCACGGAGATTTGACGCGACGGCTTGGCTCGCGAACCATCGACCTGCACCTTGCCTCCGGACACCGCATCGGTCGCGAGCGAGCGGCTCTTAAAGAATCGTGTGGCCCACAACCATTTGTCGAGCCTGACAGTCTCTGGCAGTTCGCTCATATTTTTTCACCGACACACCCGTTGCAGAATAGTAGTATTGGCGTGCAGCGCCAAGACCATGCAACACTACCATAAACAAAAATCGGCAGAATAACGATGCACGTGTACGTCTATAAAAGCAGCAGAAAACAGGGCTACTACGTGTATCTGGCTACCAAAGATAAATTCGACTCGATTCCCGATGCAATGCAGAAAAAGCTGGGCGATCTGGAACTAACGCTGGAATTTACACTAAGCGCTGACCGTAAACTGGCCCGTGAAGACCCAGTGGTTGTTCTGGAAAACCTGCAAAAACAAGGGTTTCATCTGCAAATCGGCGACGTACTGGTCACACCGGATGACTACAAACTGCGCTGAAAAAGGATACCGTAAAGAAAATGGGACCCAAAAAAAGGGCCCATGATGGACCCTTGATTTTTGCCGATTTTAACTCCTTGCTATGCCGGCCAATGCCGGGCACTTGCAATCTAACGATCGGGCACACTCAAAGCAGATTCCTGGCTGGAAAAATAAGCAGCCAGATCTTTCATGTCCTGCGCGCTGAGGCCCGCAGCAAAGCCGCTCATTATCGCATTGGTACGAGCGCCTGATTTGTAGTCTGATAAAGCCTGCAGTAAATAGCTTTCATACTGACCCGCCAGTTTGGGATTGGCCGGTATCTCGCTGTTGCCATCGGCACCATGACAGGCCGCACAGGTCACTGACAACTCTTTACCTTTGGCGGCATCACCACCGGCAACAGCCACTGCTGCGCCCGTCAATGTGATTGATGAAATAAAAAGTCCTTTGACCAGGCAACGGACGAATAGATTATTAATTTTCATATGACTATCCAGTCCGGTTACTTGATAGATGACAAATAGGCAGCGATATCTGCCATATCTTCGTCACTGAGTGAGGAGGCGTTTGCGTGCATGGTGTCGTGCGAGCGTTGTTTATCTCTATAAGCCTGCAACGCCGCGATAATATAGCTCTCGTGCTGACCGCCGATCTTTGGCACGTGGTAGGTCGGATAAGTATTTACGTAGCCGGGTATTCCGTGGCAACCAAGACACGTTTCTGCCTTTTGTTTACCTGCGTCAGGATCACCGGCGTTCACAACAGTGACCGCCAGAAGAGAGATACTGGCGGCAGTCAATGAAGCCAGTTTTTTTAGATTTTTCATAGGCCGTTCTTAGTTATAAATGTTTCTTTGCTTATTTCAGCATTCTACTTCGCCCAATGTGCGAATAATAGTCGCTTTTTTATGACTGACTGCGTTGCAATCAACCACTAAGCTCGATAATCAGTTCATTCAGGCGGCTGACAAAACCTGCCGCATCATCTAACTGGCCACCTTCCGCCAACACCGCCTGATCAAGCAATAGCTTAGACCATTCACCAAATCTGTCTTCATCCGCTTCGATATCCATCTTTTTCAAGATCGGATGTGTCGGATTTATCTCGAGTGTAGGCTTGTTTTCGGGTATTTCATGGCCCGCCTGCTTCATCAACTGTTGCATATGCAGGGCCATATCCTGCTCGCCAAGCACCACACACGCAGGAGAACTGGTGAGTCGATGGGAAACTCGCACATCGGCCACTTTTTCTTCCAGTGTGGCTTTTAAACGTTCAACCAGCTTCTCTGATTCTTTCTCGACCGATTCGTGTTTTTCTTTCTCTTCTTTATCCTGAATTTCACCGAGATCCAAATTGCCTTTGGCGACAGAGCTTAACGATTTACCATCAAACTCAGTGAGATAAGACATCATCCATTCATCTACACGATCGTACATAATCAGGACTTCTACGCCCTTTTTCGTGAAAATTTCCAGATGCGGGCTGTTCTTACCAGCGCTGAAACTGTCAGCCGTGATGTAGTAAATCTTCTCCTGACCGGGCTTCATACGAGCCAGATAATCGGCAAAGCTGACAGATTGTTCTTCGGTGCCGGACTCGGTTGAGGCAAATCTGTACAAAGCAGCAACCTGCTCGCGATTAGCGAAGTCTTCACCCGGCGCCTCTTTGACGCAACGACCAAACTGTTCCCAGAAAACCTTATACTGATCGGGTTCTTTTGCAGCCATATCCTCCAGTAATCCAAGCACTTTCTTTATAGAAGCCGTGCGAATACTTTCAACGACTTTGTTGCTTTGCAGAATTTCTCTGGAGACATTCAATGGCAAATCACTGGAATCAATAATGCCGCGTACAAAACGCAGATACCGAGGCATTAATTTCTCGGCCTCATCCATAATAAAGACACGCTGGGCGTAGAGTTTTATGCCGTGCTTTTGCTGGGCGTCATAGAGGTCGAACGGCGCATTCTTCGGCACGTACAGCAGCGATGTGTATTCAAACTTGCCTTCCACATGATTGTGCGACCACGCCAGCGGATCTTCCCAGTCACTGCTTACCTGCTTATAGAAAGACTTGTATTCGTCTTCTGAAATATCCTTTTTGCCACGCGTCCAGAGCGCCGATGCATCATTTACCTTTTCCAGTTGCGGTATTTTTTCTTCGGCGTCTTCTTCGTCGTCTGGATTTTTGTGTATTACCTCCAGCATCATGATCGGGAAGGTGATGTGGTCAGAGTATTTCTTAATGATTCCACGCAGGCGCCAGTTGTCTGCGAACTCATGAGCATCGTCGCGAAGATGCAAGGTAACAGTGGTGCCTTTGGTCTCGACTTGCGCCTGCTCAAGCTCGTAACTGCCCGTCGCCTCGCTCTCCCAACGCACTCCATTGGCAGAATCCTCACCCGCCTTACGGGTCACAAGTGTTACTTTATCTGCCACCACAAACGCTGAATAGAAGCCCACACCAAACTGACCGATCAACCGTGCATCTTCCTGTTGATCACCTGTCAGCGATTCCATAAATTGCTTGGTGCCGGATTTGGCAATAGTACCGATATTGGCAATAACCTCATCGCGAGTCATGCCGATACCGTTGTCCGAGATCGTGACGGTATGAGCGTCAGCGTCGAACGCCACGGTAATAGCCAGTTGGTCTTCGCCCTCGTTAAGCGAGTCGTTGGCAACCGCTTCAAACCTCAATTTATCACACGCATCAGATGCGTTTGAAATCAGCTCACGAAGAAAAATTTCCTTGTTGGAATAGAGTGAGTGAATCATCAGCTTTAATAGCTGGTTCACCTCGGTCTGAAACTCCATTGTTTCCGTTTTAGCTTCTGCCACTTTTTGACTCCAGCCCGCTTGCTATCGGGTTCTGCCGGTTAAAAGGTAATAATAGCGAATGACATATCTACGGATGCGCAGCTCGGTTTTCAAGCGCCGGGGGAGGCGATTTTCTGCGACTTTAACGGCGCCTGAGGAGACGCCGAAAAAAATGCTGCCCTGCACCTGCCCGGTACTAACACCGGTTTGATCAAAACACCGGGCTGATCCGAAGTCCTTCAGATCAAGTCAGGGTTACAGCTTTTCTTTAATTCGAGCTGCTTTACCGGTCAGACCACGCAGATAATAAAGCTTCGAGCGACGCACATCGCCACGTCGCTTTACTTCAATCTCTGCAACCTGCGGGCTGTAGGTTTGAAACACCCGCTCTACACCTTCGCCGTGAGAAATTTTTCGCACAGTAAACGCAGAGTTCAGTCCACGGTTGCGACGCGCTATGACAACACCTTCGAATGCCTGCAAACGCTCGCGGGTTCCCTCTGTAACTCGTACCTGCACAACCACGGTGTCACCCGGGCCGAAAACTGGTACTTCCTTTTGCATTTGTTCTGCGTTCAACGCATCTATGATATTGCTCATTACATCCACTCCAATTAGCGTGGTTCAGTTTGTATAGTTATGCCCGACCAGCAACTCATGCCGGTCAAACGATTATTCCGTGTTTTGTATTTCTTGTAAAAGCTGCCGGTCCCCGGCACTCAGTTTCTGTCCTTCAATTAAGCTGTCTATCAATCCGGGGCGTCGTTTTGCCGTTCGAATCAATGCCTGCCTGTGCCGCCAGCGACGGATGTTCTCGTGATTTCCGCTCATAAGAACAGCAGGCACACGCATGCCTTTGTAGTCTTCCGGCCGTGAGTAATGAGGGCAGTCCAACAGCCCGGAACCCGCAAAGGAATCCTGAGCTGCTGAGTCCTCGTGACCCAATACTCCCGGCAGCTGACGCGCGATGGCATCTATAATCACCATCGCTGCAAGCTCGCCACCGCTTAACACGTAATCACCAATAGAAATTTCCCGGTCTATTCGCGACTCAATCAATCGTTCATCAATCCCTTCGTACCGCCCTGATACCAGCACCAGGTTTCTGCACTGCGCCAGCTCGACAACCAGATTATGATCCAGCTGCTCGCCCTGCGGACTGACATGCACTACCACCGGCGCTTCGGCGACCAGCGCAGCGTTACAGGCTTGCGCCTGCGTTATCGCCTCGTCTAAGGGTGCAGCCAGCATCACCATGCCAGGGCCCCCGCCGTAAGGACGGTCATCGACGGTGCGATGTTTATCTGTTGTGTAGTCTCGCGGATTGACCGTTGTCAGGCTCAGCACCTGTTTATCCAGAGCCCTTCCGGTCACACCGCAACTACCTACTGCCTGCACCAATTCCGGAAACAGTGTTACCACTGAAATGGCATTGCCACAGGCATCAGCCCCTTGTCCGGGCTGATTCAAAAATCAGGATCCCAATCGACAGTAAGCAGCCCTTCTGACAGGTCTGCCTTGACGATGACATCGTCCATTATCCAGGGTATCAGCCGCTCCCTGTCTCCTTTCACCACCAACACATCGTTGGCGCCGGTTTCCATTATATTCTCCACTCGACCCAGCTCTACGCCGTCGGTAGTGGCTACCGCCAGACCGAGCAAGTCCGCCCAGTAGTAGCTTCCGTCCTGCACCTCTGGTAGCTCTTCGCGAGATATTTCGATGGTAGCGTTGGTCAGCCTGGCTACCTCATCGCGATCCTCTATTCCATCAAATTTGACCACTATAAATTTGCCGTGCGGTTTTCCGTTCTGCACAGTTAACTGCGTTCGCCGGCCATTTTGATTTACCTGCCAGGTTTTGTAGTCCAGCAAGCCATCAAAGGGCTCGGTGTATGAAGTTACTTTGGTCCAGCCCCGCACACCGAACGGTGATGCAATTTTGCCGAGAACTATTTTCGCGGCAGGTGGGGTTTGTTCAGAAGCCTGTAGCCCCTCAGGGGCGTTGTTTCGGTTTGACGTTTCCATTGATTAAAGACAAACCGGTGTTTTCCGCTGAATTCGGGAGAACTATCAGGCAGCGGCAGCAGCGCCGGCCTTGTGAGTTTTGATCAGCTTCGCTACGCGCTCGGACAACTGCGCGCCATTACCGACCCAATGATCGACTCGCTCAAGATCGATTCGAAGAGATTCTTCAGATTCGTTGCGCGACATGGGGTTATAAAATCCAAGACGCTCAAGGTATCGTCCATCACGACGATTGCGGCTGTCTGTGACCACGATCGTGTAGAAAGGCTTCTTTTTTGCGCCACCGCGCGACAGTCTGATAGTGACCATTATTTATAATCCGGTACAGGTTCTCGGCTGCTTGATACAACCGGCTTCGGGAAAACCCCTAACTATACAACAAAACGCCTGCTTTTGAAGCCCCCGCAAGAAGAAAATGCAAGTTTGGCGGCTTCAGCAGTCTATTTGATCATTAAAAACTACATTCCCATTCCGGGGGGCATCTGTCCTTTCATACCTCTGAGCATGTTTTTCATGCCACCTTTGGACATTTTTTTCATCATCTTACTCATCTGAAGGTGTTGTTTTAGCAGACGATTTATATCCTGCACCTGCACCCCGGAGCCCACTGCGATTCTGCGTTTACGCGAGCCTTTAATCACCGCCGGAAACTTTCGCTCATGCGGCGTCATCGAGTTGATCATGGCAATAGTACGGCCAATTTCTTTATCGTTAGCCTGATTTTTTACCGCATCGGGCAGATTTGCCGCACCTGGCAGCTTGTCTATCAACGATGCCATGCCACCCATGTTTTGCATTTGCTCCATCTGATCCCGCATATCTTCCAGATCAAAGTTCTTACCCTTTTTCATTTTTCGGGCAAGTTTTTCGGCTTTGTCGTGATCGACCTTCTCGGTGACTTCCTCGACCAGACTAACCACGTCGCCCATGCCCAGAATGCGGGAAGCTACCCGCTCCGGGTGAAATGCCTCCAGCGCTGCCATTTTTTCACCGGCACCAATAAATTTTATCGGCTTGCCAGTAATTACCCGCACTGAAAGTGCTGCCCCGCCTCGCGCATCACCGTCTGTTTTGGTCAGTATCACACCGGTCAGAGGCAATGCCTCACCAAAAGCTTTGGCTGTCGCAGCGGCGTCCTGACCGGTCATGCTGTCGACCACAAACAGCGTTTCCACCGGGCTAAGCGCACCGTTGAGTTCACTGATTTCAGCCATCATTTCAGCGTCGATAGCCAACCGTCCGGCCGTATCAACAATCAATACATCAGCAAATTGCTTTTTGGCGTGCGCCAATGCGGCATTGGCAATATCGATGGGCGATTGTTCTGTGCCGCTGGGGAAGAATTCCACCCCCACATCGCCTGCCAGCTTTTCCAGCTGCGCGATAGCAGCGGGTCGATAGACATCGCAACTGACCACCATCACCTTACGGTTTTCACGCTCTTTGAGCCGCAACGCCAGCTTGCCGGTAGTGGTTGTTTTACCCGAGCCCTGTAAACCTGCCATCAGGATGACTGCAGGGGGCTGAGAAGACAGGTTCAGACTTTCTGATTGTTCACCCATGATCGAGACAAGCTCATCATTGACGACCTTGATCAGTGCCTGTCCCGGAGACAGGCTGCCCACCACCTCATGCCCGAGTGCTTTTTCCCGCACCGAGTCAATCAACTGCTTGACGACTGGCAAGGCTACATCGGCCTCCAGCAGCGCCATGCGAACTTCACGCAGCGCATCCTGAATATTTTGCTCGGTAAGGCGGCCCTGACCGCGCAAATTCTTAACCGTGCGGCCAAGTCTTTCGCTTAGATTTTCAAACATTGCCAAACTATTCCAATTGTCCAATCTCACAACCCGGGAGCCGACCGGATAGGGTGCGACGTCTGCGAGCGATAATAATCGGGGTTATTTTAGGGAAATTAAACCGCCCCTTTCCAGACAAGTTTACTGCACCATGGACGAAACTTTCATATTTCGCTGAAAATTGTAGTCAACGCCGTTTTCAGCAGTAAAATACGCTATGGTCTTTAACATCATGAACAATCATCTCATTGGTATTTGTGCTGTTGTCTTGTACGCCACCAGCGCCGGCATGCTATACCGCAAGGTTGCTGCAAACCAGACAGCCAATGACACAGAATCGCCTCGCAAGTATTCCTTTGTGTGGGCGATCGCCGTAGCGGCAGCACTTGTTCATGCACTGATGTTAATTAACTCTACCTTCAAATCCAGCGGGATCAATCTGGCATTTTTCAACTCGCTGTCGGTCACCACCTGGTTTACCGTCACCATTACACTGCTGTTAAACGTTGGCAGACCAGTCATAAATCTGGGACTGATCCTGTTCCCGATGTCTGCGATCACCTTGTTGCTGTCGATCATATTCACCAACAGCAACACTGGCACTATTGAGCCCGAATTACAGTGGCACGTGCTTATCTCGGTGATCGCCTATGCTCTGCTGACCATTGCTGCCGGACAATCGGTGCTGGTGTCGCTACAGGACAAACGCCTGCACAGCCACAGACCGGGTGGTTTTCTGCGCGCACTTCCGCCACTTGCCGTGATGGAAACGGTGTTGTTTCAACTATTAGTGGCCACATTTCTAACACTGTCACTGGCATTGGTCACCGGTATCATTTTCCTGGATGATATTTTTGCCCAGAGACTGGTCCATAAAACGGTGTTATCAATTGGTGCCTGGCTGATTCTGGCGGTTTTGTTGATCGGTCAGCTGAGGTGGGGGTGGCGCGGTCAAAAAGCCGCTGCGATGACGATCGGGGCTTTCACCTTCCTATTGCTGGGATATTTTGGCAGTAAATTCGTCATTGAACTCATTCTTGGCTAAGCTGACGCCCCTTTCGAATCAATGCTTTCAGGCTATTATCCGCAAACACCCGCTTGACAGCCGCATCTGCAAGCTATAATTATAACCACCACTCACGAGCCAGGATTTTTCCCCGAACTTGAACGACGTTCCCATCGGCATTATGTTGCTGACCCTTGTAATCCTCATCGGATTATCCGGCTTTTTCTCTGGCTCCGAAACAGCGCTCATGACGCTGAACAGATACCGACTACGCAATCTGGCTAAAAACGGCCACAACGGCGCAGTAAAAGCCGCTGCCCTGTTAGAAAAGCCCGAGCGGCTGATCGGCTTGATTCTGCTCGGCAACAATTTCGTCAACATTCTTGCCTCGGCTCTGGCCACTATTCTGGCCATCAGTTTGTGGGGGGATACCGGAATTGCCATTGTCACTGGCGTACTGACGCTGGTCATCCTGATTTTCGCCGAAGTACTGCCCAAGACCCTGGCCACCCTTAAATCGGAGCGACTGGCCTTTTTCGCAGCCCATATATACACCCCCCTTTTAAAAATCGCCTGGCCATTGGTTTTTCTAATCAACTCGTTCGTCAATAAACTTCTGGTGCTGGCGGGAGTAGATACAAGACGAAGCGGCAACGGCGACAAACTTAACAGTGAAGAGCTGAGAACAGTGGTTCACGAAGCAGGCGACATGATCCCTGAACGGCACCAGAAAATGCTGCTGAATATTCTTGATCTGGAAAAGGTTACCGTCGATGAAATCATGGTGCCGCGAAATGAGATCGTTGGCATAGATCTCAATGACTCCTGGCCGCACATCATCGAACAAATCGGTCAGAGCCGTCACAGCAGATTACCGGTCTACCGGGAAGACATAGATAACGTCGAAGGGTTTATCTACCTGCGGCGTATGCTCAAGCTGATGAAGGGCCAGGAACTTACTCAGGCTTATGTCGAAAGCAGTGTCAGAGAAGCCTACTTTGTACCGGAAGGCACACCGGTTACGCTGCAGCTACTGAACTTCCAGAAACAGAAAAAACGCATCGGGCTTGTAGTCGATGAGTATGGCGACATTCAAGGACTGGTCACCATTGAAGACATCCTTGAAGAAATAGTTGGTGAATTTACCAGCGACCCTTCCAGACAGGAAAAACTCAGTGAAATCGCCTTGATGCAGGATGGCAGCTACACCGTCCAGGGTAGCATTTCGGTCAGAGAACTGAATCGCGAGCTTAGCTGGAATCTACCCACTGAAGGACCGAAAACCCTGAATGGCCTGGTGCTGGAACACCTGCAAAATATCCCCGAAAACGGTGCCTCCTTTATTATAAACGGCAGACCGATAGAAATTACCAAAGTACACGGCAATGTGGTGCAAATGGCTCGCCTGGACAAACCTATCAAAAACTACGCACCTCGCGACAATAGTGATGTTGAGCTAACCGAATCCAAAATGCGCGCATCTATTCAGTCCTGAACGCCCCTTGTGGTAATTCGAACACCGTTGTTCTCAGCACGGTACAATAGCGCTCCGTCGGTACCGTCGCCCTTTAGTTCGTTATGGCCAAAACCAAAATCAGTTTTCACTGCCGTTCATGTGGAGGCATAGCGCCGAAGTGGAGCGGTCAGTGCGCCGACTGCGGCGAATGGAATACCCTCGAAGAATCAATCGGCACCTCATCGGGCGAGGGGAAAAACACCCGGTTTCAAGGCTACGCCGGTCAATCCGCAATCACTTCAATCGAAGACGTTAGCCTGGAGGTGGAGCCACGCCGCAGCACCGGCCTTGCCGAACTTGACAGGGCACTGGGCGGTGGCATTGTGCCTGGCTCTGTGACGCTGATTGGTGGTGATCCGGGGATTGGTAAATCCACATTACTTCTGCAATGTATGGCGGCAATTTCTGATCAATATCCGTCACTCTATGTCACCGGCGAGGAATCCCTGCAGCAAGTCACACTGAGAGCCCGACGACTGGGTCTGCCAGCAAAAAACCTTCGCCTGTTAACTGAAACCGGTGTTGAAACGATTACCGCACACGCCAAAAAAGAAGCACCACAAATCATGGTGATCGATTCGATCCAGACCGTCTACACCGATGCCATGCAATCAGCGCCCGGCTCGGTGGCACAGGTGCGGGAGTCAGCAGCACACCTGGTACGCTTCGCAAAGCAAAGCAACATTGCTATGTTTGTTGTTGGTCATGTCACAAAAGAGGGGGCACTGGCAGGCCCTCGCGTGCTTGAGCATATGGTCGATACCGTTCTTTACTTCGAAGGCGATACCAATAGCCGGTATCGAGTCATACGTGCAATAAAAAACCGGTTCGGTGCAGTCAACGAACTGGGCGTTTTCGTGATGGAAGAGACCGGCTTGAAGGGCGTGAAAAACCCTTCAGCGCTGTTCCTCTCCAGACACGACGAGCCTGTCGCCGGCAGCGTTATCATGGTGACTCGAGAAGGCTCACGACCACTGTTGGTAGAAGCCCAGGCACTTGTCACCGCCAGTCACAGCAGTTACCCGCGGCGCGTTACACTGGGCCTGGAACAAAACCGCCTCAATATGCTGCTTGCCGTATTGCAGCGACACGCCGGTATCACCCTGCATGACCAGGATGTCTTTATTAATATTGTCGGCGGTGTACGCATTTCAGAAACTGCGGCAGATCTTCCAGTGCTGATGGCTGCAATTTCGTCCTATAAAGACATCACTCTCGACAGCAAACTCGCGGTCTTCGGTGAAGTAGGTTTGTCCGGTGAAGTAAGGCCGGTTAGCAATGGCCAGGAACGCTTGCAGGAAGCAGCCAAACATGGCATCACGCGTGCGATCGTGCCACACGCAAACAAGCCCAGAACTAAAATTGCCGGGCTGGAGATAATTGCAGTAAAACGCCTG
>CAKZVB010000248.1 GCA_937922015.1 uncultured Granulosicoccaceae bacterium | reverse complement strand
GCGCGGCGAAAGTATGCGATTTACAAACGAAATTTCTCTGTGAGATAGCAATTGGCAGATAAAGAGCGGTCATGCTGCTGGATTTGTTGATTTTCTGTTGTTGATCCAACTAGCCGGGCACAGTCATTTTTCCAGGCTCGGCTTAGACCCAGTGGTAGTGTTGTGTGCGCAGTTGGTCAGCTAAATAGTAGTTTGCTGTTAGTGTAATTTGGATGTCGTTTCAAACCAAAGCGGTGGCAAATCTGTTTAACAGTCTCAATCGAGCCGACCAGCCATTTGAATCGCCCTTCAAAATTAGCGGAGAGTTCCAGCCAGTGATCCGGTGAAATATTTAAGCGTTGTAGTATCGGTGGTGTGTCTTTAGAAATAGTGCGATGTTCGCTATATTTATGTTCGGAATTCGGATTGGTATCTTTCGGTAGATTTAGAAGATCGTAGAGATGTAATTGAGTATCCAATTGTTGATGAGATTGATATCAATGGATGGGACATAAGGAAGGCATTGAAGTTGTTCTGGAAATCAAATCCGGCATTGGTGGAATGGTTGCAATCTCCCATTGTTTATGTGGATGACAACAAATTTGCCCACTCAGTTCGGGCGATTCTCGAAGAGATGTATTCCGTTGATAAGGGTATCTATCATTATCGAAGCATGGCTAAAACCAACTACAGAGGCTATCTCAAAGACAGTGTTGTGCCAATCAAAAAATATTTCTACGTATTGCGGCCACTATTAGCTATTCGTTGGCTTCAGGAGTATGGAACTCCAGCGCCAATCGAGTTTGAAATTCTCCGGAAAACGATTGATTCTCACTCGGAATTGAATCAAGAAATATCCAGGCTTCTGGAGCGCAAGAAAGCAAGCCTGGAGAAAGAAATTGCCCCCGCAATAGTGCCTCTTAATCAGTTTATTGAGTCTGAGCTCACAAGACTGGAAGAGCTTGTTCCTGTTGCGCCGGATTTGAATCGAGATATGGATAAGCTTAATGCTATTTTTAAGGCACAGTTGGGTCGACAACACGCCTGAGTTGGACGGCAATGTTTATCTTGAGGAATTTGCGGGCGGCTCAGAAACAGTGGCAGTGTTGTGTGCAGAATTGGTCAGGCAATTAATAGTTTGCTGTTTGCCGGCGTAATTTAGATTTCGTTGCGAGCCATAGGAAAATCTCAGGGGAAAAACCGGAATAGCCCGTGTCGCTAAGACACGGGCCGGGTTACATCACGGCTGTTAGTAGTTGGGGTTTACTTAACGCCGAGGGCACGAACGGTTTGAATGTTGAGGTAACGATCAACCGGAAGGCCTTTTGCACGCTGGAAAGCGTTAACTGCAGTCATGGTGTCAGTGCCGACGTTGCCGTCAATCGGTCCCGGGTTGTAGCCAGCCGATTTCAGTGCACGCTGGATTTGAGTGATTTTTGCAGACGTCATGTTGGTGTCACAAAGAATCTCACGCCATTCAACTTTTGCCTCGCTGATGAGCTCCTGTCGGGTTACATCGGTGTAGCGAGCAGGAATTTCTATCATACGCTTTGTTGCCGGTGAAGCTTCTTCAGTGACCTTGATGGTCTTGTACTTAGCGGGAATCTTTACCGTGCGTGTCGAAGCGGGAGTTGCAACTACTTGCCTGGTCACGGTTTTGTACTGCGCAGGAGTCTCTACACTACGTGTTGTTGCAGGTGTTTTCAATACGCGCCTGGAAACTGTCTTGTAAGTCGCCGGAACCTCAACAAGACACATGATGTCACCGGTATCGTGGTCGATGCGCTGGATAGGACCGGTACCCTTCTTCCACTCTTTACGAGCAGGGCTTTCAAGAACACGGCTGGAGACAGTTTCGTATGTCGCTGGTACCTGAATCAGCTTCTTTGACGCGGGTTTCACCATTATTTTTTCAGTGACAGTTTTATACCTGGCTGGCACAACCTGTAGCTCTTCACTTGCCTCTGACACAAGTACACGTTTAGTACCCTGCTTAAAACTCGCCGGTATTACTTCAAATCGCTGACCAGCTTCTTCAACCAGCTTTCTCTCGTTAACGGTGCGATATTTTGCCGGTGTGAAAATCTTAGTGAAACACTGACCGGGTTTTGCGTCGGGAGGGGTGAGACCTGCAGAATGGCCAACAGGGGACTTCGAAGAAGCCGGCACCATTGTCAAGCTTGCTTCTTTTTCGGCTAACATACGCTCGCGAGCGTCAAGGGCCGATTCGCGCTGCTTAAGTGCCATTGCCTGCGTAGAGTCAGATGTGACCATACCGTTGTCTTTGACGCCGGAAACTGTAGAGCAGGCACTGAGTGCTGACAGCAGCACAGCGCATGAAGCGACAGTGCAAAAGTGTGATGAAAAACGCTGCATTGATTTCTCCGTTGTATCGAATGTTGGGTTTGCAGTGATGTTACAGATCTATCGGCAGTCATCACCCGATGTGAGTGCCTCGTGCGATGAAATATTTCAGTCGGTCTGTGAGATTTATTTGTTGTTTGAGGTAAGTGCTTGCTGGTAGTTGAATATTTTTATTTTTCAGAAATTGTTAACAATTATACGGTGACAATTTGTTTCAATTGACTTGGGTTTATTCAAACTCGTTTTGTATAAAGCGGGATATGGTTGTCAACCAGAAGGTTGGTTGCACAGATGGGAATGGGGGTGGACTGCGGCGTAGTATCAGGTTCGGAAAACGCAGGACAAAGCGCTTATAATGGCCACTCTCACGCTTTGGATTACTAAAGTCTCTGTCTTTGTCTGGCTCCGGACACTTGTTTATCCTTCTAATTTGCTGTCAATGATATTGGCTATGTTGGAATGTCCCTGACGGCAATTAGAACTCGATCAGCCCTCTGGATTTTCGTTCAAGAGGCAGGAGGGCGGCCGTAATAACGTTATTTACCGGCGTTGGAATGCCCACTGCGTCACCAAACCGAGTAACCGCGTCGTTCTGATTGTACAGCTCAGAGGGTTTGCCTTGCATTATGTCTCTTTGCATTGATGCTGTAGCTTCTGGCGGTGCGGCGTCAATCATTGCCATGGTACGATCAACCGCATCTGAGGGTAACGCTATTCCGTGTGCAAGACCTACCTCGTATACTTCGTTAACACAATCAACCATCAGTTTGCGTGTTTCTACGTTTTCGCGGGTTATTCCGATTGGTGCGCGAGTAATCGAGCCAATGCCACTCATCGCGACGATAAATAGAAACTTCTTCCACAGAGCAAGGCGTATATCGTCAGGAACAGTCACTTTCATCCCTTGCGCAACATTCAAAGCAGCAGCGACGCTTTCTACTCGATTACTTTGTAAGCCATTTCTCTCGCCTATCTGGATAAACGGTTCGATGCCGATGTGATGAACATGTCCGGGTTCCTTTAAGAATGAAACAATACCGCAAAGACCTGTCAGTACCTGTGCCTCTCCCAATACGTTTGCCAGAATATCCGGTGCTTCAACGCCGTTTTGCAACGGAATAACCACACCATTTACAGAGAGCGTGTCCTTTAGTGTGACTGCAGCATCTTCAACCTGCCATGCTTTTACAGCGAGAATGACGATGTCATAGGGCGCGTTGTCAGCGGGAGCTTCTACAGAGTTAACACCATCGAGAAATAAATCGCCGCATATGCTGGTGAGCTTCAAACCATTTTCCGACATAGCGGTATGGTGAGCACCACGGGCAACAAATGTGACGTCCATTCCTGCTTTCGCCAGCCGTGCACCAAAATAGCCGCCAACGCCTCCAGAACCAAATATACAAACCTTCATATATGCCACCTTGTTATCCGGCAGATAACACTTTACCCGGATTAAGGATGCCGTTCGGGTCCAATGCTGCCTTGATTGCTGCCATCGCTTGCAGGTTGGGATGCCGGGTATTACGCTCGAATATGTCTAATTTATCCAGTCCGATTCCATGCTCTGCGGACACCGCACCACCCATCTCTTTCACGCCGTATTCAACTGCGATACCAAGTGCTTCCTTTTCGTTATCGCTCCAGGGGTCGTCACGACCCATTGACAGGTGCAGGTTGCCGTCACCCAGGTGAGCTAGTGCCTGGAGTTCTATATCGCCCTGCATTTGCCCGAGACGTTGTTGTAAGTCCTGCATATAGGAATCGAGCTTTCCAAGTGGAATTGAAATATCGAACAGCGCCGGGTTTTCTAGTTGCTGATACGCAGCCTGGCTGTCTTCCCTGATGCGCCAGATGTCAGCGCTTTCTTTTTTTGACTTTGCCATTACCGCATCCAGAACATCGCCGCTCTCGAAGAACGGCTCAAGCAGCACCAGTAGTGAATCTTCGTTCAGGGAGCTCTCAACGATAAGATAGGCCGGTGCGTCTTCGCAAAACGACAATACATTAGTGAGCCCGGTGGCACGGGCAACCCTGGTGGCGTAGCCGTGCCACATCATTTCGCACAGCAAAAGCCCGCCGCTTTGTTGTACGGTGCGCATAATATTCAAGGCGGATGCAGCACCGGGTACCGCCAGCAGTGTAGTGCTGCTCTCCGGGTCCGCTGTTTCGAGTTTAATAACCGCACGAGTGACAACCCCCAATGTACCTTCAGCACCACAGAAAAGCTGTTTCAAGTCATAGCCTTCATTGGCTTTGGGCACGCGTGTCAGATCGGATATGACTGAGCCATCTGCCAGCACTGCTTCTATACCCAATAGTCTCTGGCGCATCATGCCGTGGCGGAAAGCTTCCATGCCACCTGCATTGGTTGAAATCATGCCGCCAATGGTCGCAGTGCCACGTGAGGCTGTATCAATACCAAGTGACAGATTGTGTTGTGCAGCGGCCTCTTGTAGTGCTTGTTGAGTCACCGCCGCCGAAACCAATGCCACTCGTTCCATTGGGTCAATGTCTATATCTCCCTGCAGTTTGTCTGTCAGCATAATAATTTGACCGGGTGTGGACACGGCGCCGCCGGCAAGGCCGGTTCGTCCGCCGTGGGTTACCACAGGAATGCTTTGATCGTTACAGATTTTTAAAACGGCGCTTACGTCTTCGGTATTTCGGGGACGTACGGCGACGCCGGCGCCGGTATTGCCGGAGTCCCAGCCCGGGTCCAGAGCAGCAACCTGATTAGAGCGAAGGATTAGCTCGTCACTTACCACACTGCGCAGCATATCTATCAGTTGTTGTTCAGAGGACATTATGTTTTGCCTGGCCTGAGATCGAAGTGGATCCGTGCCGTTATTTATTTTTCACGCCCGGAATCTAGTGTAAAAGACTACTCTCATCTGACAGACCTTTCCAGTGTCCGGTGTTGCCGGAGTACCATTATCTCCCAGTGTATTTAGGTGGGTGGATAGAGAGCCGGGCAAGGCATTTTTGAAATATATTGGCTTGCTTATTCCGAGGTGTGTGGCGTCTATGATCTGCGATCCTTATTCATTGCAGGACGTTGTTCGCCGGCAACAGCGTCCGCAGAGAAACCGGTGCGCAGGGCGGAAAACTGCTCTGCGGTCCCATGATGATCTTTTGAATCCCGACACTGTGATCAAGGCTTCTATTAACACCGGATAAGACGACATCCGAGTCAGTGCCCGCAACGAGCAACCTTCCTTAAGACTCACTAACGGTATTTGCTCGCATTACCTGCAGTATTTGTCTGGAAGGCCCCGATTTACTAAGTCTGCTGGCATTGCCGTTGCAATTGTCTCTTCCCTGCCTCTTACTGCGCGTGGGCAGGATTATACTTGTCATGACAAAAGTTTCGCGACATACTATCAGTCGTACTATCTGGCGTTAATTTATAAAGCCAGGTGGGCCAAAAATAACTTAATCCAGGGAGAAAGATCTGATGAATTCTCGAGCAGAAAAGACAGTCAGTAAGGTTGTCAATAAAGTCGTATTGCAGCGGGATTGGGTAAAACCTGTTTCTGTTGTGCTTGGCATTGCAATATTGACATCCTGTGGTGGTTCTGATGATCCACCATCAGTAGATCCAGAGGTGCTGAACGCGAGCACGCAGGCACTAAAAGATAGTGCATCCGCTAATATCGGCGGAAGCCTGGATACCACCCTTGATGGAGTGGCGGACGTGACATCCGGTGGTGACTCGACGGACGGTAGTTTCGCCGATGATGACAACGGTATTGGTCAGCTTTGGAACGACGACGCGCAAAACCTTATTGACACTTCACTGGCTCTTGGTGGTGATGAGTCGAACACTACTCGCGATGGCACCCGGATAACTATTGACCCGGATGATGCAGCTGTATGCTCTGAGAATGCGGTTGATATGTCTGCAGATCAAATTGAATTTGAACGTTGCAAGGCTCTGGTTGCTGATATGACGGTACAGCTCGATGCGACTACTGAAACAGATGGCACATTGACCTACTTTTTTCAATCACAGCCACTCGCGACAATCGGATATACACCTACGTCTAACTCGATGGAGCTAAACTTCGGTACCTTGAAGTCACTGATCGATGCGGACAATAATCTCAATCCGGATGCAGGCAACGAGAGCCCTCTCGACACCTTGTCAGGGGCAGTAAGATTATCTGCCAATCTGACTAACGCAACCGAAGGGGCCGAGGCTGGCACAGTGGCATTGGAGGTAACTCAACCAATCGCCATAGCCAGTGCAGACGCTGCAACGACGATGTCACTGGGCATTGGCAAGGTCATCGCATTCTCAGCTGACGTAGCCAGCGAGACCGCATCAATGGAGCTTGCGATTGGCGCATTGCAAGCCAGTACCGACGAGGATGGATCGGTGTCCAGTATGGACATGAAGGGCCTGACTGCCATTATTGATCTCGACGCTAATTCGGAACAGCTGGTTGTTCGAAATCTGGGTATTGGACAAGGGCCGTTAAAGCTCGCGTTGGACAATAAAGACGTGCTCAATCTCGGTCTGGACACATTTGGCTTCAGGGTGTCCGAATTGGGCGATGAAATTACATTTGACGGAGCACTGAACCTGAGGGTACTTATGAATGAAGTTCTCGAAGACAATACTGTCTCAGATACTTTGTTTTCACTGCTTGAGATAACCGCGCCTGCAGGCACAAGGATCAGTGAGCAATTCAATGGATCGTTGATGGTAGCCAGTGGTGGACCGCTGAGCTACAGCTTGACCACTACAGATGAGGATGGCAGCAGTACTAATCAGATTGTCGTGGATGCAGGTCAGTGTGCAGATGATGTTGCGGATTTTGATACGGAATATCAGTTGGTTAATTGTCAGTAAAGTTGTAGTTATTCTAATGCCTGCAGGCTCTGTTCCGATTGATATTGCGGTTAACGGGCATTGTCTGCAGGTATAAGAAGTCAGCGCTTGAAAGTAATGCTTATGCGCTTACGCCTGGCGTCACTCGTATCGATTGTGCGGGTATGATCGCCACCGGACCCGACAGCACTAAAGTTTCGCTTGAGAACATTGTATTCAACGGTGTGGCTGTCCAGCTGCCAGTTTGCCCTTTGTAGTGTCACATTGCCTTTGAATATCAGTGTCCATGAGCGGGTAACGTAATCGATTTCGTTGCTTTCAGTCCGGACGACTACACCGTTATTGAGTTGCTGTTGAAATTGGATTGGTGTTCCTGTTCCCGATATTCTGGTTATGGCACCGTTGCGCATACTAACCTGAATCTGATCTGCAGTAATTGACACATTGCCTTGTATGATCAACACATTGCCGCTAAGTGTTTGTACACCAGTCTGCTGATTCAGTTCAAGGCTATCTGCCTGTACATGTATATTGTCCGTTTGGTCGATCAGATTTTGTGAGTAAATTGCGGTGGGCACGGCAAGTGATCCCGACAGAAGCAGGGTAGTTATTGTCAGGCGTATACAGCCAAAGCCAGGGTCGTTGGTCGTGCTTGCCCCGGTTTTTTTAAACTGTTGTCTCAACCGAATTTCCGATAAGTCACACGTATGTACCGCCATTGGTAATTCCAGATCTGCCCTTATTCCAGCTTATAGATGGTCAATAAGGGCATCTACTCCCGTGCGTCAATTGTGGCACGATTGCCGGTATTGTCGAATGTAAATGAGCAGCCATAGAAGGGGCTAATCTGCATTGTTCGCAAGGCAACTGACAATATCAGCTCTTATGTCTTTGTGCCCTGGTAAATACCACGGCAGTCACATATCGCCCCCGATGCAAACACAGTCTATCGATGTTGCTTATAAGCGGCTTCCAGCTCTGCCTGTAAAAACTCACCGAAGTGAATCGGTTCGAAATTGGCGGTTTGTTGCGCCGTTGTGCATTCTTCCAGCGGTGCGATGATTGTGTCAACGTAAGGGTCAAAAAAGAACGCACAGGAGTAGCGCTCTTCTCCGGAGTGATTGATTACACGGTGCGGAGTGGATTTTAAAATACCGTTACTCCATCTATGCAGCATATCCCCGACGTTGACTATCAATGATTTATTGTCGGGCTTCACGTCGAGCCAGGCTCCGCTGGCGGTCTGCACCTGAAGGCCCGCTACGCTGTCTTGTGCCAGCAGGGTCAGACAACCAAAGTCAGTATGTGGTGCAGAACCATATAAATCGTCAACTACAGGCTGAGGCGGGTAGTGTAACAGCCTCAGCCAGGTTGTCGGGCATTCAAAGGCCGGCGTTAGTCGCATTGGATTGACGCTCAGCGCGACACAGGCAACCTCCAATAGTTTTCTGCCAACCATTGAAAACTGTTCGTTGGCTATAGTCAGTGTTTCGCGAAAACCGGCAAGCTCCGGCCATTGATTAGCACCTGCGAGGTATGCACCTGACTTTACGGGCACGGAGTCTGGTGTGTCCTCGCGCATGATCATAAAAGACTCGGACTGATTGGGTTTGGTCACCTCAGCGAGCTGTGAATTGACATCAGTTGAGGTGTTGATCGGAATATAACCGCGGTGTGCCGTGTTTAACGCTACCTTCATTTTGTCTTGCAGGGGCTGGGCGTGGAATTGTTTTGATGCGTTGAAAAGCCCGGCAATGAGTTCTTCAGGAATTCCGTGATTTATAACAGCACCAAAACCTACTTCCGAGTATGCCTTGCGAAAGTCGGCCGCGACAGTTTGTAGCCCGCGTGGTTCCTGTAGTTTCTCAAGGTCTATTATCGGTAGTTCGTTTTGCAAAGTGCTCTCGATCTTTGTCATTGAAATAGCATTATATGATTGAATCCAGTGATGCGTAACCCGCATCGTTCATGAGACCCTGGATCTTGAATAGCTTCAGCCGTTAGCCATGCTTTGGAAGCCGGTGCCGGCTAAGAGTACTCGCAGAATCAAGGATGCAGGTTTTAAATCAATTTGTAGTTATCATCGGTTACAATGTGCTTTCAAGCTCCTTTTCATCACGGTGTAAAACTCCAAAGCATGAGCCACATAGTAAAACACAAAGAAGGAAAAGCCGGATACATTACGCTGGATCGGCCGGAAGCGCTGAATTCTCTGACGAATGAAATTATTGTCGACTTTCATGCGGCATTGCGCTCGCACGAAACTGATGACGACGTAGAGGTGATTGTGGTGCGTTCCGGCAGTGAGCGGGCATTCTGTGCCGGCGGTGATATGAAATCAACCCGCCTGTTGGCGCTTGATGAAAAGTGGGATGAATTACAGCAGTTCTTTCGGCAAGAGTATGCGTTGAATCTACATATAGCGCAGTGCAGCAAGCCCTATGTATCACTCGTAAACGGCATCGCCATGGGTGGTGGTCTGGGATTAAGTGTACATGGTGAGGTCATGGTAGTGTCAGAGACAACCAGACTCGCCATGCCTGAAACGGCAATCGGATTTTTTCCGGATGTTGGCGGCACGTACTTTTTAAATCGTCTGTCTTATGATGCTGGTAGATGGCTGGCGATATGCGGGGCGCCTGTCACCGGCCCTGAAGCAGTAACTGTAGGTCTCGCTACTCACTATGTGCATTCGTCGCGCTGGAGTGCACTGACAGATGCAATTGAGCAACAAGGTGGCATAGCTCTCAGCTCAGTGTTGCCGGGGATGGCTGAAATCTCAGATGATCCGGAATTCAAAGCACTGCTTGAACATCGCCGTCACTGGTTCAGCGCAGCTACTCACCATGAACTTGTTGCCGTTTTAAAAAACGCCAGTAGTAAAGGATCCGGTAGTAGTGTCGGAAGTCCTGCGAGCGTGGACGCGTCACAATTGCTTGAGCGTGTGTTAAGTATGTCCCCTCACGCGATGGATCTGACAAGGCAGTTACTCGCAGAGGCGCAAAACCACGATCTTGCTGCCTGCCTGCAATTGGAGCTGAAAGCGGCAGAGCAGGCTGTCCGGCATCCTGATTTTGTCGAAGGTATCCGTGCTGTGCTGGTGGATAAGGAGCCGGCTAAATGGTCGAGCTAAAGTTATTGTGACGCCATGAATGCCCCGTGAAATAGTGTCTGTCCCTGTATTTCTGTAATTATTGAAAGAACAACCCGTCGTCTTATGTTTGTCACAATAATTGATCGGTCAATCCAATCACGCCGGCTAACTTTTGATATCATTGCCGGTCGAGTCAGGTTGGACTGGTTTACTCAATGCAACTTCACAAACAGTCTTAAAATTGATAAGGGGTTGAAATAAATGGTCACTGAGGCAGAGGCATTCTGCATGTCTTGCGGTGTTGCCAGAAATCGTGGCAGCAATTGCGAATATTGCGGTCGGTTATATGTTAGTTCGGCCAAAGCAAATGCAAAGCCGGCGCAACATCGAACCCTTGCACCTAAATACAAGATTAAAAGGAACAATCATGAAACAGTGATCAGCTGGAGCTGGAAAAAGCGATCAACGTGGATCTTGTTCCCTATTGCTTTGTTCTGGATTGGATTATCGTTAACAATGGATGGTGAAAAGTTACTGACGGATCCTCTATCGACATTCCCTGTACCACTTATTCCCGTGTTAATCGGCCTTTGGCTCTTCTGTCTGGCCATTGTAAAGTTGTTTAACAAAACAGCGATACATGCAAGCCGGCAATCGTTGAGCGTTCGACATTATCCACTGCCGTGGCGTCGCAATATTCATTACAAACGAAGTGAAATCCTGCAAATAACGGTATCTACAGTACAGCGCCGCGATGAACATCGCACGTGGACAGCGCCTGTGTTACAGCTACTGACCAGCGAAGGTTTCGGGCATGCCTTACTCAGCGGTTATAATGAAGCTCAATTTCCGGATTTTGAAACACTGTGTTATGAATTGCAAAATGCTCTTGGACTGGAAAAGGAAACCTAATCAATTGGTTGCTCCTGTGGTTTCTTTTTAACTCGACCGACTCCTGTCCTGCATTATTCATGAGGCGACAGGCGAAATTAGCTTTTGTGTCTTTATTTATTGTGTTTTTCAGTAGATTTGGGGTTAATACTGGATTGTAAAGACTGTCTATCGGCACCGGGCGCCCATCTATTGCAATAGTTGTTCTTTGTTATTTTGTAACAAAGGACTGCACTCAAGTAGCCATACAATGCGGTACTTATCACCGACTTTGTCTGCTCATGACTCGAATCTATACAAACCTGAGCCAGAGACTTATTGCGCTCGCACTGATTACAAGCGGGTCGTTTGCTGCCGCGACACCGATTTGCCAATCCGCCTCGTCGGACAGCGACAACGACGGTTGGGGTTGGGAGAACGACCAGAGTTGCCTGGTAGCCTCTGGCCGCAACAGCGATATAGTTACCTGTAGCAGCGGTAACAGTGACCCGGACGGAGATGGCTGGGGCTGGGAAAATGGTCTGACCTGCCGCGTAGCAACCACAGATACGGATGACCAGCGCGACGACGGGCACACGCCTGTGTGCGATTCCAGCGACAGTGACTCGGACAACGACGGATGGGGGTGGGAGGACGACCGAAGCTGTAGGGTATTAATTGCAGAGGAGCCACCCGTCTGCTCAGGTGACACTGTTGACGACAACGGTGATGGATGGGGTTGGGAAGATAACCAAACGTGTCGCTTCGAGTCAGAGCCTGCACCTGTAGAGATGGTCAGAATCATGCCCGTTGGCGACTCGATTACTCACGGACACCGGAGTGTAAACTCCTACCGTGAGCCACTGGAAGACCTGCTTGAAGCGAATGATTGCAACTTCCGGTACGTGGGCTCACAACAACGGAATTATCTCCATGATGGATATCGCGCTCCACATGAAGGGTATAGTGGGCACACCGCTGATGATTTTCTCAATGGCTACTACAACAATCGAGGGATTGATCACAGCATGTCATCCCATGAGCCGGATGTAGTGTTGCTGCACATTGGTTCTAACGATATGAATCGTGGACACAGTATTAGTGGCACGATCGTGGAGATTGATCAGATTATTAATATTATTCATCAACAAAACAGCATTGCGACAGTATTGCTTGCTAATGTGGTCCCGTGGTACGGCACGCCGCAACAATCGGTGCGTACACTTGGTGACAGAATCGAGGCTTACGTTAAGCAACTGTCTGACCAGCGGGTCTGGCTGGTAGACGTTCGGTCCGGCTATTCCCGTAACATGATGATATCGGATGGCGTTCATCCTAACTCAACTGGTGAGGCACATATCGCCGACGCGTTTTATGATGTTTATGAGCGTGCAGATTTATGTCAATAGCGAATCAATGTTGCCGGTAGCGATATCTATTTTGAATTTCTATAATAGCGACTGCTTAACCGAGGTAATAGTCAGTGGTTGTTGTCTTACACACCGTGCCATGGGTTAAGCAGTGTATTCATTACCTGTAAGAGTTCGAGCTTTCTGAAAAGTTTGGTGATGAAAATTGGCGGCGACAGTTTGTAGCCCGCGTGGTTCCCGTAGTTTTTCAGGACTAAGTCCAAAAATAAGCTGTGTGTCACTAATGTGAGTGATCGGTTTGGATGTGGGCACCGACAAATAGCCTGCATTGTTCATGAGAATTCGGCGTTCAGAGTCAATTGATTACCTTTACTGATGTTTGTATGGGTTTCGCCGGCGGTCTGAACTATTGGACTGTCATTGATCCGCTATGTTACTTTTTGAGTCCACTGCGGATAGAGTTACCCTCATGTCTTTGCACTCAGACTCGTACGACTATATCGTAACAGGCGCTGGATCAGCGGGATGTTTACTTGCTGCAAGATTGACGGAGGATCCGGCTGTTAGTGTGCTGCTGCTCGAAGCGGGTGAGACGGATGGTAACTTCCTGTTTCACTGGCCAGCGGGATTCGCACGAATGACCAAGGGTATCGCCTCGTGGGGGTGGGAGACAGTACCACAACGGCAAATGAATGATCGCGTTCTGTGGTACACACAAGCCAGGGTCATTGGTGGTGGTTCGACTATCAACGCGCAGGTCTACACACGGGGCAATGCTGTTGACTACGATGCCTGGCGAGACGTGGCCGGATGTGATGGCTGGAGTTATCGCGAAACACTCCCTTACTTCAAACGTTCGGAAGGAAACCAGATTTTCGCAGACGATTTTCACGGAGCCGATGGCCCGCTTGGCGTATCACAGCCAGTTGCAGCACTGCCGATCGCATCTGCGTTTATTCGCGCCGCTCAACAATACGGAATACCCTACAACGCAGACTTCAACGGTGCCCAGCAGGCCGGTGTTGGTTTCTACCAGCTTACCCAGCGTGAGTCTCGTCGTTCATCAATAGCCACCGCTTTTCTAAAACCTGCAATGGATCGCCCCAATCTCACCGTTAAGACCGGTTCTCAAGCGCTGAAAATTCTGGTAGAGAACCAGCGTGCGGTTGGAATCGAATACGCGCAGGGTAGTGAGGTACACAAATCCTATGCGAGTAGCGAAGTACTGGTGACATCCGGTGCTATTGGTTCACCGAGACTACTGTTACTTTCCGGCATTGGACCGGCGGAAAGTCTTCAGTCTGCTGGCATTGATGTTGTTCACGAGCTTGCCGGCGTTGGAGAAAATCTGCACGATCACCTGGACCTCTTTACCATAGCCGAGTGTTCCGGCCGCCATTCCTACGATCGCTTCGCCAAACCACACCATGCACTAAGAGCTGCTGCCCAATACCTGTTGTTCCGGAACGGGCCCGTTGCATCAAGCCTGTTCGAGACGGGGGCATTCTGGCATTCGGACGCTGACCAGTTAGCACCCGACCAGCAGCCCTGCGACCTGCAGTTTCACTTTGGTCAGGGATCAGGGATCGAAGCCGGAGTGGCATCAATGCCGCAAGGCGGCGTCACGCTGAATGTGGCGTACATGCGGCCGAAATCACGAGGCACGGTACGCCTGCGCTCAGCAAATCCGGAGGATGCACCCTTAATTGATCCTAACTACTGGCAAGACCCTGAAGACCGGCGACGTCACATACAGGGTTTGAAAATCGCACGTGAAATTCTGCAACAAGCTGCACTTAAACCGTTCTTAAAAGCAGAGCGACTACCGGGACCAGGCGTAAAAACCGATCAGGAGTTATTTGACTACACCTGTGCCAACGCAAAAACACAACATCATCCAGTAGGTACCTGCAAAATGGGTGTAGACAATATGGCGGTGGTTGATCCACAGCTTAAGGTACGAGGTATTGAGCGCTTGAGAATCTGTGACTCTTCCATTATGCCAATGATCAGTTCATCCAACACTAACGCGGCCACAATTATGATCGCAGAAAAAGCAGCCGATATGATTCGCGGGCTACCGGCCTTGCCGGCAGCCATAGTTGGAAATTCAAATTGAAGCGATTAGTTAACCCGGGTAAGTAGCCAGTTTGCCTTTCTTTTGACACTAATCAGCGCTACCAGATAATTCTGAAACTATAAATACCGACGAAATTTCGATTAGCCAATAGTGGTTGGCTGATACTGTCTTTGTGCTTAGACTCACCTCATTCAATATCCTGCAGCGTTTATCCATAATAGCGTGCTTCAAAATAAGTGATGCTTAACTATCATCGTGTTCATTCAACGTTCTTTAATCGTCAGAAACACGACGAAC
>CAKZVB010000247.1 GCA_937922015.1 uncultured Granulosicoccaceae bacterium | reverse complement strand
AAAATACTACAGGACCTCCTCATCAACAGCATCTGCCTTGTTTTTTTGAAATCCCCCGGAGTCGGGACAAAGCGCCAGCAGCACATGGATGTGCATCTGGCGCGGCCCGACGGAGGGGAGGAACCCGAAGGGCAAGGCAGCCGCGGATGAAATAAAAGGGCGTTTTGTTTACTTTTCCGCCTTTGAAAAGTGAATCGTACAGCCAGGGACTGGCTTCGAAACAACGCCAGGGATGGCACGCCAGAGCAGAATGTTAGAGCAGAATGTTAGAGCAGAATGTCAAAGCAGAACGTTTGATTACTTTGTAAAAGTAATCCGCCGGAGGCCTGGATCGCATAGCGCTACAAGCGCTGTTATCTCAAACAAAGTGGCAAACTAACGAACCTCCCAACCAACAGCATCTGCCTTGTTTTTCAAACCCATCCGGAGTCGGTACAAAGCACCACGGATGGTGCGTGAGCGCCAGTAGCACAGGGATGTGCGTCTGGCGCGGCCCGACGGAGGATGGGTTTGAAAAATTCCGCAGGAACCCGCAGGGCAAGGCAGCTGCGGATCATACATAAGGGCGTTTTGTTTACTTTTCCGCCTTTGAAAAGTGAATCGTACAGCCAGGGATGGCTTCGAAAAACGCCAGGGATGGCACGCCAGAGCAGAATGTTAGAGCAGAATGTCAAAGCAGAACGTCAATGCAGAACGTTTGATTACTTTGTAAAAGTAATCCGCCGGAGGCCTGGATCGCATAGCGCTACAAGCGCTGTTATCTCAAACAAAGTGGCAAACTAACGAACCTACCCACCAACAGCATCTGCCTTGTTTTTCAAACCCATCCGGAGTCGGGACAAAGCACCACGGATGGTGCGTGAGCGCCAGCCGCACAGGGATGTGCTTCTGGCGCGGCCCGGCGGAGGATGGGTTTGAAAAATTCCGCAGGAACCCGCAGGGCGAGGCAGCTGCGGATCATACATAAGGGCGTTTTGTTTACTTTTCCGCCCTTGAAAAGTGAATCGTACAGCCAGGGATGGCTTCGAAAAAACGCCAGGGATGGCACGCCAGAGCAGAACGTCAATGCAGAACGTTAGAGCTGAAGGTTAGAGCTGAACGTTAAAGCAGACGCCAGAACGGCACACCTAAAAAAAACACCAATGCAAACATCAAACAAAACAACAACCCAAAGAAAAAAAGAAGACCGGCGGCTTCAGCCCGCCACAATTTTCTTAAATCGCCATATCAACAACACCAATAGAAACCCTAAATGCATTGCTGGCTCAAGAATATCCTTAGCCCTGACCTGCCAGAGAAAATGCACAATCACCAACACAGCGATCGGGTAAATCATGCGATGCAGCGGTTTCCATTTTTTACCCAACTTTCTAATAGCCCATCTATTAGAAGTAACCGCTAAAGGCAACATGGCCAGCAATGCGATTATGCCAATAGTGATGTACTTTTTTTCGATGATCTCGTTTATCGCAGCACTGAGATCAAGCTCCTGCTCTAGTACCACCCAGATTATCAGATGCAGCAAAGCATAGAAAAATGCATATAAACCTAACATTCTTCGTAACTTTGCAATCCATAGCCACTTGAACGTCAGTTGCAAAGGGGTGACACAAAGGGTAATCAGCAAAAACTTCAGCCCCCACTCGCCAGTCAGGTGCAGCAAGTCTTCTACAGGGTTTGCAACAAGTGAGTTGGTTGCTATTGAATAGATTCCTGCAATCAGTGGCAACAGGCACAGAATGAAAACCACTGGCTTGGTCAGGCTTTTTATAGAAAACATACGCGGGTTTTGTAGCTCTTCATTTCCATAGCTGGCGCTGAGACAATATTGCACTGATGCGGGTACACATGGCTGGTACATACAAGTACTGCACCAGCCGGTAAGAGCCAGGTATTCTAGCTGCCACTAAAACGGGCTGAAGAAGGGTTAGCGATTAGAAATTCGCCTTCAGGTCCAAATCGGAATACAAACCAGCGACCTCATCTGCATAGCCATTAAACATTAATGTGTCCCGTTTTTCTGCGAATAAGGCTGAAAGTCCTTTCGACTCACCATCGAGCCTGCGCTCTTTGGCCTGGCTCCAGCGCGGATGACTGACGTTGGGATTAACGTTTGAATAAAAACCATACTCGCGTGGTGCTGATAAATTCCAGCTGGTGTCCGGCTGTTTTTCTACAAAGCTGATTTTGACAATCGACTTAATGCTTTTGAAACCGTATTTCCAGGGCACCACTAACCGCAGCGGTGCACCGCTTTGATTCGGCAATAATTTGCCGTACATGCCGACCACCATCATCGTTAACGGGTGCATCGCCTCATCCATGCGAAGCCCTTCGACATAAGGCCATTGTAAAACCGGATATTGCTGTCCCGGCAAACGCTCCGGATCGAGGAGAGTTTCGAACTGAACGTACTTTGCGTTACCGGTGGGCTCAAATCTCTTGAGCAAATCGCCCAGCGGGAAACCAGCCCACGGTATCACCATGGACCATGCTTCGACACATCGAAGGCGGTAAACACGCTCTTCATTGCTATGCGGTTTTAGAATGTCCTCCAGTGTATATTTACCGGGCTTCCCGCACTCACCGGCAATCTCTACAGACCAGGGATCAGTGATCAGACGCGCTGCGTTCTTTTTAGGATCACCTTTATCGGTGCCCAGCTCATAAAAGTTGTTATAGCTGGTTGCCTGCTCCTCAGGAGTTTGAGTCTCAATGGTGCTTTCAGGCCACTTACTAACCGCACCCAGCGGCGGTACTGCTGCACGTGCCGGGGAGCCAGGTAACATACCCGCAGTTGTCGCCCCCAATGCCAGCCCCGCAGCCGCCAAAAATTCACGGCGTCTGAGAAAGACATCTTCCGGTGTGATTTCTGACGATCTTATGGTCTGCACATTTTTTAGCAGTATTGGCATGTTGTCTCCCTGGAAACTTAGTTTACGCCAATCATAGATCTGATTTGACGCCGTTTTTCTCACAAATTGATCACAACTGTATAACAATGACCAACATCAATAGCAATCCAAAACCAGGCTTGCATGGTCAAAGGATGCGTCGTAACCACAAATCCCTGCCGCTCCAAGCCGGCCGAACCCGGCCAGATGCCAATCTTTCGACACTGCCGATTACTCGCATGATTCTTGATTGCAATACGCCGCATTCAAAACGCGCGTCACAAAAATAACGCAAAATGGAAAGAAACAATTTTTTTCCAATTTCTCTGATTGTTTGCCTGACGTTTTTCGATCGACTGCTAATCTTAACGTACCGCAACAGCATGTTGTTACCTTAGTAGATCGACAACCAGTTAATTTGAAATATATCTGAATCTATGACAATAAATGCAGAGAACAGTTTCGTTGCAACGGAACCAGAGACAAACGCAGTCGGTGGCAGCGAGTCACACCCGATTGACCAAAAGTCTGCAGCAAAGCTTGCAAGACTACTCCGAAATGGAAGCCTGAAGAGTTGGGACAGCTCAACTGTTGACCTGCAACTGGCCCCTGTTTCGTGTCTAGATGTATACCAGGAATTGGTGATTCAAAAAAAATCGCTGCTGTTACAACCACCTCGAACAGACAACAATGCGACTGAGATCGGTAATAACCACTCAGGTGTGCTTATCACCAAGCATGTGGCCGGAAAATTGGCACTGCGTTGCCGCAAGATCGAGATGGAAACCTCTGATAGTAACTCAATTAAATACTCACTCTATATCGCGGCCGGTTTTGCGGTAACAAAAACACAGAGTGGCTCAGTACAACGTGTACCGATTCTATTAATCCCGGTGAATATCGCTCGCAGTCGTGGTCGAGGCAGCGCCTACTCCATTACTTTTTCCGGTGATGCGTTAAGACTAAACCCCAACATTGCCGAATCCTGCGATACCCACGTGGATCAACGGGTTAAGCCATTTAAAAAAGCGGCAGATTTACGCGACTATTTACGTAGTATGAGCCGGAAACTCCATACAAATCTGCAGTGCAGGATCAGTGCGAACACCGGGCTATTCAGCCTTCAGTCAGAAGTTCTAAACGACATTAGCAGCAGCGATCAGGTTGACATTGATCTCGAACGCACCAAACCCGGCGTTGAATTTAAACCACTGCCACCAACGACAGAAAAATTCAACGCTCAGCTCGCCATCCGGATTCTACGCTTTATTGAAGAGGACCAATTGCTAAACGCACTGCGTGCATTTACCGGCGATCAGCGTATTGACCAGCCCGCACGAGTTCTTGACTACGAATTGGACATTGACGCAGAAACTCGCGAAAAAACCATGAAGTGCGCTCAGTGGCTTTGCGAGGTTGGATTGGGGCACTGGCGTCTTGAGAATCTGTTTGCCTTACCGGCTCGAATACAACGCATGGCCAACAGCGTACAGACGCTGATTGATCAGCGCGCGTTTAACGATCATATTGACGAGGAATTTCAGTCAATCGGTATGTTGCTTAACCTGTATCGAAGCCAAAGCCGAATCACGACTGCGCCACCGGAAATGCAGCATCACGCTATATCGCTACACGCCGATGCAGACACCAGATTACTATTGCAGAAAGCCAAAATACAAGCGGCCTCAATTGAACACGAAATGGAAGTGCTGTGTGAAACTTTTCATATGAGTGCGGTCCCCAATAGCACTGCCCTGCACAATCTTATAAAAGTGATTTCAAAACGCGAAGAGTCATCGCAACTCACTAATCCTGCATACTTTCGAGCCAGGCGGCAACTAAACGAAATTCTCAAAACGCACAACGGACTGGTTACCGATGGTGATCTGCAGCGGTTGGAAGCTCTTGCAAAAACCCTGAGATTTGCGGAACTGTTTGAAGAAGATGTTTATTATAAAAGATGCTTCGGATCACTGTTCCATGGTGTCGGCACAAACTGGCAGCGACTTGATTCTGTGGTGAACTATGTCAGAAGTCTTTCATACGATCTTGACTCATCTGCATTGGTAGGCAGACTCGCAGAACGCTGGCCTTCGTTCCAACGGGATTTCACCACACTGCAGCCGACTCTCAAGGCGGCTGCAACCGATGCTCATAAACTTTGTACCCTGCTTCCCCTGTTCATTACCCCCGGCACCAGCTTGCAGCACGCAGTAAGAACCACCAACAAGTTCCACGAAAAAGTGGATAGCTGGCAGAACTATCTAAAGAAATATGTGTTTGATAAAACTCTGACGCCATACGGAATTCTGCAACAGGAACATCTTCCGGCTATTGAAACCGCACAGGAAATAACTTTTTTCGAGCAGGAATACGATGATCGTATTTATCATCATATAGTAGGCGTCGGACTATCTAACGAAAATGTGGCAGCGACCGCGGAATGGCTGCTGAATTCGATTGACAGGCTCGATATAGATCTACCGACTATTCGCCGATATCTGGACAGCGAAAGTCAATTTGAAAAGAGGCCCACGGTCAAGGCAATCTAGTTAGGAGTCTGCGCGGCAGAACCTCTGCTACTGCGAACGCGCCATGACGGTGCGTTTTTATCGATCATTTTCGTAGCGTATGAATAACTATGCGCCTCAAATGATCGTACCATCATTTTCTAAGACAGGGGCCCCTGCCATGGCACGTTCTCGCTACGCAGACTCCTCCCGCGCAGATTCCCGGCAAAACGCTGAACCGTTGAACCGTTGAAGAAGGGTCTGCCGGTTGGCAGATCTTTGCTGTCATTGATTCCCCGTACCGTCTCCCCGGCCGGTAACGCAATACGCGTGGGGTGTTCCAACTCCCACAAGTCATCCCTCACTGCGCCGCAGACACAGACGCCCGCCCTGAACCTGACCGGCCATCAAGCTGCAATTCACGGCGCCTGGGTCTGAAACCGATAGATTCTCAAAAAGCAGATGGTGCCGACGGAGAGCTGAAGGGATCACTTTGCGCGTCATAACAACACCTTACCTGCCAATTCGCCGAACAAAAATACGATAAAGTCAATTATTTGACCAACCGAGCAATCAGCTCGCCCTCTTTTATTCCCTTATATTTCAATAATATACGAATCTATCAGCCGTAAAGCCGGATCAAGCGATGAATTTTTGGCTTGTAAGTAAATTGTGTGATCGTACTCCCAACCAAATTGCGCCAATTATGTGACACTGCGTTCCATTCCTGTTACATCAAGTGTGGCACATGCAAAATTCGATTTTAAAAATCTCCTTAACACTTAGTCTGATCCTGCTGGCCGGTTGTGCCGAGAAGGAATACGTTAATGAGCAGATTGATATCACCAGCAACTACTCGTTCAGCGAAAATGTTACTAAAACAAAGTACCGAATAAATCAGCCCGGCGTGGTGATCGAAGGAAACGGACACACCATTGATGGTATATGCAATACCGATTGTATCGGACTGGCCGTCAACGCAAACAACGTCACTGTACGCAACCTGACCATTATGCGTTTCGATGGTGGCGTCAGTATCAGACCTGGTGTGACTGGCGTACGCTTCGAAAACGTAAGGGTACTGGACAACGTTAATCACGGTATTTTTGTCAATGTCGGAGTCAGCAACTTCAGCTGCATCGACTGCGATGTGTCAGACAATGGTGCCATGGGGATATACTTGGAATACGATTCTCACGGCAACACTATCGAGAACAGTCGCATCGCCAACAACGGTTATCGCGACAAAGACACCGGCGACTGGCTAGAAAATTTCAAAGCCGATAGAAAAGACAAGCGCGAAGGACTGGCGATAGACGCCTCTCAGGGAAACACCATCAGAAACACCCTGTTCGCCGGTAATGCACTCACCGGTATCACCATGTATAAAAACTGCGGTGAACGCGGTATCCGAAGAGACTGGGGCGCAAACTACAATACCGTTAGCGACAGCACTTTTCACGATGGAATTCATATCGCATCACGTCAGGATAAAGACCTGTCAAGCTGGGACTGTTTGGATCCCTATATACTGGATAATAAATACATCATGGACGAGGCTGAGCACAATATTATCGAAAACGTATCACTGGTGGGCAATGCCAAAATAGTCGTCCATGATGACAATAATGTTCTGAAGTCAGTGACCGGTGGAGAGATTATTGTTTCTTCGGCTGTTAGATCGGTTTTGAATTTACCGATTCAGGTAACAACTTCAGAGATTAATAGTAGTTTTAATAATTAAGAATTTTGATCTGCCTTGCGGTGCAAGGCGGGTTTTTTTCTTGTATTCTTTTTTGGGTGTGCTGTTCTGGCGTGCTGCTTTATCGTGCTGCTTTATCGTTCTGCTTTGGCGTGCTGCTTTATCGTTCTGCTTTGGCGTGCTGCTTTATCGTTCTGCTTTATCGTTCCGCTCTGGCGTGCTGCTCTGGCGTGCCATCCCTGGCGTTTTTTCGAAGCCATCCCTGGCTGTACGATTCACTTTTCAACGGCGGAAAAGTAAACAAAACGCCCTT
>CAKZVB010000246.1 GCA_937922015.1 uncultured Granulosicoccaceae bacterium | reverse complement strand
AGATTACAAATAACCTTTTCGGGGTTTTTGATCTCCACATCGTGATCTACGCTTATATCTGCAGCTGTCACCACGCCAGGCCCTTTCTTTTTCAGGGTCAGGTTAGCTTCATCTTTGGAGTGCAGGATAATCGCTACTTCTTTAAGGTTCAGCAGGATGTCCAGGACATCTTCCTGTACACCCTCAATAGTGGTGTACTCGTGCAGAACCCCTTCGATTTCTGCCTCAACAACTGCTGCACCCGGCATAGACGACAGCAGGATGCGTCGAAGCGCATTACCCAGTGTATGTCCAAAACCGCGCTCAAGTGGCTCTAACGTCACCTTAGCATGGCAGTCGTTTACTGTTGAAACATCAACAATACGAGGTTTTAAAAATTCTGATTGCATCGCGCCCATGAGCTTGCTCTCTTTACTTGGAGTAGAGTTCTACAACGAGTGATTCGTTAATCTCTGCAGGCAAATCACTTCGATCTGGTAGAGATTTTAGAACACCCTCCATTTTTTTCTCATCTACATCCATCCAGCCCGGAATATTACGCTGTTTGGCCAATTGCAACGCATCGGTAATGCGTGCCTGTTTCTTTGCTCTTTCGCGAATTCCAACCACTTGATTGGGCTTCACCTGATACGAGGCAATATTGACGATTTTGCCGTCAACAGTTATTGCCTTGTGAGCGACCAGTTGGCGAGCTTCGGCACGTGTAGAGCCGAATCCCATACGATAAACTATGTTATCCAGACGACCTTCAAGCAGAGACAACAGGTTCTCACCGGTTGATCCCTTTATTCGCGCCGCTTCTTTGTAGTAGTTGCGGAACTGCTTCTCCAGCACACCGTACATGCGGCGAAGCTTCTGCTTTTCACGCAATTGCAATGCATAGTCAGACAAACGAGTGCGCTTGGCGCCCTGCTGCCCGGGAGGCGTGTCCATCTTACATTTTGAATCAAGCGGACGCATCCCTGACTTCAGGAATAAATCAGTGCCTTCACGACGACTCAGCTTACACTTAGGACCTATATATCTAGCCACAATAAACTCCTTTAGACGCGACGGCGCTTAGGCGGCCGGCATCCGTTGTGTGGAATCGGGGTCACATCGAGGATGTTGGTGATCTTGAAGCCACAAGCGTTCAGCGATCGAACGGCAGAGTCACGACCCGGTCCTGGTCCTTTAACTTTCACGTCAAGGTTTTTCATGCCGTATTCCAATGCTGTGGTACCGGCGCGCTCTGCTGCAACCTGAGCGGCAAACGGGGTACTTTTCCGTGAACCGCGAAAGCCGGAGCCACCTGCAGTCGCCCAGGCCAACGCATTGCCCTGTCGATCCGTGATCATCACAATCGTGTTATTGAATGAAGCGTGTATGTGCGCGATCCCGTCGGTGACAACGCGATTCGGCTTTTTCTTTTGTGTCTTCTGGCCCATCTCTCTATCTCTTAATAGGGCGACGCGGACCCTTACGGGTTCTCGCATTGGTTTGCGTACGCTGACCGCGCATTGGCAAACCACGTCTGTGGCGTATGCCACGGTAGCTACCTAAATCCATCAATCGCTTGATGTTCATACTGACGTCCCGACGCAGATCGCCTTCAACGGTCAGTTTACCAATTTCGTTACGCAACTCTTCAACTTGCGGTTCGGCGAGATCTTTAACTTTAATAGTCGGATCTACGCCAGCACCTGCGCAAACTTTGTAAGCTGTGGTCCGTCCCACACCATAGATAGAAGTTAACGCTATCCACGTGTGCTTGTGTACAGGGATGTTGATTCCAGCAATACGCGCCATTACAAAATGCCTTTCATCTTAGTTGTCATTAGCCTTGTCTCTGTTTGTGCCGAGGATCCGAACAAATTACACGGATCACTCCATGCCGCTTAATGGTCTTGCACCGGCGACAAATTTTCTTTACTGATGCTCTTACTTTCATGTTGCACCTGACTCTCTGTTCTGCGGCACCAATGCCACAAAAGGTTAGTGTTAGTTACTTAGTGGTTTTGCCACTGTTTTTGGATCCTCTGGATCCTTTCAGATTAGCCTTCTTAACCAGACTATCGTACTGGTTACTCATCATATGAGCCTGCGTCTGAGCGATGAAGTCCATGATCACCACAACGATGATCAACAGTGATGTACCACCGAAATAAAACGGTACGTTCCACCACAGAATCAAAAACTCCGGCAGTAAACAAACCGATGTAATGTATATCGCCCCGACCAGCGTTAACCGGGTAAGCACGCCATCTATGTAGCGGGCCGTCTGCTCGCCGGGTCGTATACCGGGAATAAACGCCCCTGATTTTTTCAGGTTATCTGCCGTCTCGCGTGCGTTAAATACCAGCGACGTATAGAAAAAACAGAAAAAGATAATTGCCGCCGCATACAACATGACATACAGAGGCTGGCCCGGCTGCAAAGTGGACACAATATTTTGTAACCAGGTCATCTGTGTGGCACTTGATGCAAAATCACCGAGAGTGGCCGGGAATAAAATAATACTCGAAGCAAAGATCGGAGGTATCACACCCGCCATGTTCAATTTCAGTGGCAAATGGCTTTGCTGACCACCAAACATTTTGCGACCCTGCTGCCGCTTGGCATAGTTAACCGTAATTCTGCGCTGGCCACGTTCAACAAAAATAACAAACGCTGTCACCGCCACCGTTAGTATCACCAGAATCAACAGAATCAGTGAGGACAACTCCCCTGTTCTGGCCAATTCCAATGTGCCACCGATCGCCGCAGGCAAACCGGAGACAATACCGGCAAAAATCAGGATCGATATACCGTTACCGATGCCGCGTTCTGTGACCTGCTCACCAAGCCACATCAGAAACATGGTTCCGGTAACCAGTGTCACCGCACCCGTCAGTACAAAACCCAGACCACCAAGATAGACCAGTGGTGCACCGGCTGCCTGTTGAGACTGCAGCGCGATACATACACCAACCGCCTGAATACTAGCCAATACCAGCGTGCCGTAACGCGTGTATTTAGTAATCACTTTTCGCCCGCTCTCGCCTTCTTTGCGCAGCTGCTCCAGTGATGGCACCACATGCGTTAACAACTGCATGATGATCGATGCCGAAATGTAGGGCATGACACCCAGAGCAAACAACGACATTCGGCTTAACGCACCACCGCCGAACATATTAAACATGTCTAATATGCCGCCGCGCTGTTGCTCAAACAGAGCTGCCATCACTCGTGGATCAACACCGGGAATGGTGATGTGCGCGCCAATACGGAAAATCACCAACGCAAGCAAAACGAACAACAGCCGCTGCCGTAGTTCAGCCGATTTGCCTATACCGCCAATTGATTCTGCCGCTGTCGCCACAACTACGCTCCGACTGACCCGCCGGCCTGCTCAATAGCTCGAGCAGCACCAGCAGTAGCCACAACACCTTTAAGTGTCACAGCATTGGAAATTTCACCAGACAAAATCACCTTGGCTTTCTTAGTTTGAACCGGTACCACACCCGCTTCAACCAACGTCGCAATCGTGACTTCGCCTTCAAACTTTGCCAGTTCAGACAGTCGGACCTCAGCGACGTATCGCCCTTTGCGGGATTTGAAACCAAATTTAGGCAGGCGACGCTGGATAGGCATTTGCCCACCTTCGAAACCCACTTTATGGTAACCACCGGAACGTGAATGCTGACCTTTATGGCCGCGACCACAGGTTTTGCCCAAACCGGAACCGATACCGCGTCCAACACGACGAGCAACTGTTTTGCTGCCCGGTGCCGGCTTTAGATCGTTAAGATGCATCGGTTAATCCTCTACTCGAACCATGTACTGAATTTTGTTCGCCATGCCACGATTCTCTGGAGTATCGAGCACCTCTACTGTCTGGTGCATACGACGAAGCCCCAGGCCGCGTGCACATGCCTGGTGTTTTTTCAAACGACCATTGACACTGCGAACCATTGTTACTTTAAATTTGCCAGCCATGATTAACTCGCTATCTCTTCTACCGACTTACCACGCTTTGCGGCAACACTGGCAGGCGATTGCATATGAACCAGCCCTTCAATTGTCGCTCGCACAACGTTAATCGGGTTATTTGAACCATTGATCTTTGCAAGTACATTGCGAACACCAACCGCTTCGAATACAGCACGCATAGGACCACCGGCAATAATGCCGGTACCTTCAGAGGCCGGCTGCATATAGACCTTGGCGGCACCGTGACGGCCGTTAAGTGCGTATTGCAGAGTGCCTTCTTTAAGGTTAACTCTAACCATGTTCTTGCGTGCTTTTTCCATCGCCTTCTGGATAGCAACGGGCACTTCACGTGCTTTGCCGTAGCCAAAGCCAACGCGACCTTCGCCGTCACCAACCACGGTCAAAGCGGTAAAGCCAAATTGGCGTCCACCTTTGATCACTTTGGCGACTCGGTTTACCGCGACCAGTTTTTCAATAAGGCCATCGGCGCTTTGATTGGAATCGTGTGCTGCCATCGTTACTTGTTCCGTCTAAAACTTGAGGCCGGCTTCACGCGCGGCGTCTGCCAGAGCTTTAACTCTGCCATGGTATTGGAAACCGGAGCGATCAAACGCGACTTCGGTTATGCCTTTCGCTGTAGCTCTCTCACCAATGGCTTTGCCAATGGCGGCGGCAGCTTCAACGTTGCCGGTGTACTTAAGACCCGCAAGAATATCTTTTTGCTGAGTAGTCGCATTCACTACTACCTTGCCTTCAGCGTCGATCACCTGAGCATACATATGCTTGGAGGTGCGATGTACTGAAAGTCGTGCAGCACCGAGCTGCTTGATTTTCGCTCGTGTACGTTTTGCACGGCGTAATCGACTGTTTTTCTTATCCAGATTCATTATGCGACCTATTTCTTCTTCGCTTCTTTCATCAGTACATATTCATCAACATAGCGAACACCCTTGCCTTTGTATGGCTCTGGTGGACGATACGAACGAATATCAGCAGCAACCTGGCCCACAGCCTGTTTGTCGATACCGCTAACCACCACCTCAGTTTGCGTCGGTGTTTCAACCTTCACGCCCTGGGGAATGGAATGAACAACAGGGTGTGAAAAACCCAGTGTCAGGTTTAGCTTATCGCCCTGTGCCTGTGCTCTGTAACCAACGCCGCGCAGTTCCAGTTTCTTTTCAAAACCGGTGTTCACGCCACTGATCATGTTGTGTAACAGTGACCGCATTGTGCCGGCCATCGCTATTGTTTTCTTCTCGGCATCATTACCCTTCACACGAAGCGTATTATCTTCCTGTACGACGCTGACCAAGCCGTGCACATCAAGATCAAGGTTACCTTTAGGCCCCTTGGCCGATACTTTTTGTCCGCTGATTTCGACGGTGACACCGCCTGGAATCTCAACGGGGCTGTTCGCTACTCTTGACATTGTTTTATCCCGACCAATCTAGGAGACGTAGCAGAGGACTTCACCGCCCTCACCCGCCTGCCTGGCCTTGGCATCAGCCATAACGCCCTTGGAAGTAGAAATAATCGCTATTCCCAGCCCACCGAGGACCTGAGGCACTTCGCCCTTGCCTTTATAAATTCTCAAACCAGGACGACTGATGCGGTCAATTTTGTTGATCACGGGTTCGTTCTGGTAATACTTCAACGTAATTTTAAGCTGTGGCTTGCCATCGACGTCTTCATTAACACACTCGCCGACGTACCCTTCATCTCTCAGTACTTCAGCGATTTTCATTTTTGCTTTTGACGCCGGCATAGAAACAGATACTTTTCGGGCCTGTTGGCCGTTACGAATCCGCGTCAACATGTCAGCGATTGGATCAGACATACTCATAATTTTTTACCAGCTCGCCTTGGAAAGTCCCGGAATGTCGCCACGCATCGCCGCTTCACGAAGCTTGTTGCGCGCTAATCCGAACTTTCGGTAATAACCATGTGGACGACCCGTGACACGACAACGGTTACGACCGCGCGTTTTACTGGAATCGCGAGGCATTTGTTGCAACTGACGCGACGCTTCCATTTTTTCATCGTAATCAGTTGTTTCTGATTTTAGAACTTCTCGAAGCTTCTCACGCTTGGCAGAGTGCAGCGCCGCGAGTTTTGTGCGCTTTAATTCGCGCGCAATCATGGATTTCTTAGCCATTTTATTGCCTGAACGGAAAGTTAAAGCTCTTTAAAAGAGCGCGGGCTTCATCGTCTGTTTTTGCGGATGTGGTGAACGTAATATCCATACCGCGTATTGCGTCAATTTTGTCGTAGTCGATCTCTGGGAAGATAATTTGCTCTTTCACACCCATCGAATAGTTGCCGCGTCCATCAAATGACCGTGCATTCAGGCCACGAAAGTCGCGAATTCGGGGAATAGCAATAGAGATCAGGCGGTCCAGGAATTCGTACATATGATTACGTCGCAAAGTCACCTTTGCACCGATCGGCATATCGTCACGAATTTTAAAACCAGCGATCGACTTACGCGCAAGCGTGACTACCGGCTTTTGACCACTGATCTGTGTGAGGTCCGCAGTCGCTTTCTCGACGATCTTCTTATCACCCACAGCTTCGCCGATACCCATATTGAGGGTAATCTTTTGCAAGCGAGGGACTTCCATAGCACTCTTGTAGCCGAACTCTTTCGTCAGCGCCGGTGCGATGGTGTCTTTATATGTTTGTTCCAACCTGGTCATTTCATTTCCCGCCGACTAGACGGTCTCACCATTTGATTTAAAGATGCGTACTTTTTTTCCGTCATCAAGTACCTTGGCACCAACTCTGCCGCCCTTACCCGTTGCCGGGTTGAACACCATCAGGTTTGACAGATCAATTGGCATTTCTTTGTCGATAATGCCACCGGTCACACCAGCGTTAGGATTGCCCTTCTGATGTTTTTTAACGACGTTCACCCCGTCGACTATTGCGTGGTCATCCATTACTTCCCGAACGGTGCCACGACGGCCTTTGTCTTTACCTGTGGTGACGATTACATCGTCGCCTTTTAATATTTTGCGCATTGTATTATCCGCGTATCGGCTTACAAATGTTCTTAAGAACGATGACTTATAGAACTTCGGGTGCGAGTGAAACGATCTTCATGAATTTCTCGTTCCGCAATTCACGTGTCACCGGCCCGAAAATACGAGTGCCAATCGGCTCAAGTTTGGCGTTTAAAATGACAGCAGCATTTCCGTCAAAACGAATAGTCGAACCGTCCGAACGTCGTACACCTTTGCGAGTACGAACAACTACCGCGTTGTAGACTTCGCCCTTTTTTACTTTACCGCGCGGGATTGCATCTTTGATACTTACTTTGATTACATCGCCTACTCGTGCATAACGACGACGAGAGCCACCAAGTACCTTGATGCACTGGACGCTTTTGGCTCCGCTGTTATCCGCGGCGTTCAAAACGGTTTGCATCTGAATCATTGTTCTATACCTTGCTTAACGCCAAAACCTAAACGGCTTTGGTGATGATCTCGTCCAGAATCCAGGACTTTGATTTTGACAGTGGACGACACGCCTTAATTCTTACTGTGTCACCGATGTTTACCTCATTGGCATCATCGTGAAACATGTATTTGGTAGAACGTGTGATGAACTTACCGTACATAGGATGACGAACGCGTCGCTCAACCAATACGGTTCCTGATTTTTCCATTTTATTACTTACTACTCGACCAGTAACGGTTCTTTGCAGCTTTACTTTTTCTTCACTCATGACGCATCACCTGATCGCTTTTTTTCCGTAATTATTGTTTTTACACGAGCGATATTTTTTCTGGCTTCGTTAAACAAGTGAGGCCGGACCATCTGACCACTGCCCATTGCCATACGAAGGTTGAATTGTTCTTTACGCAAAGAAACCAGTTCTTTTTCAAGGTCACCAATATCTTTGGCTCTTAGATCTGCTGCTTTCATCATGCTACTGTTCTCACAACAAAACTGGTCTGTATCGGCAGTTTAGCTGCCGCTCGGGCAAAAGCTTCTCTGGCTATCTCTTCAGAGACACCTTCCATTTCATAGAGAACCTTACCTGGTTGAATCTTGGCTACCCAGTATTCAACATTACCCTTACCTTTACCCATTCGAACTTCGATAGGTTTTTTGGTAACTGGCGTATCGGGAAAGATGCGAATCCAGATTTTACCGCCACGCTTAATGTGACGAGTCATGGCGCGACGAGCCGACTCAATCTGACGAGCTGTGATACGACCTCGTCCGATTGCTTTCAGACCATATTCGCCAAAGCTGACCTTATTACCAGACTGCGCAAGACCGCGGTTGCGTCCCTTGTGCTGTTTCCTGAATTTTGTACGTTTAGGTTGTAGCATGATAGAAACCTGTTAGGCAGAAGCCGCCTGCTTGGAAGATTCACCACCGCGAACCTCGTCAAAATCAAAGATCTCACCCTTACAGATCCAGACCTTTATCCCAATCACACCATAAGTTGTGTGAGCTTCGGCAACGCCATAGTCAATGTCAGCTCGCAAAGTATGCAAAGGAACCTGACCGTCGTGGTACCACTCGCGTCGAGCGATTTCAGCGCCGTTAAGACGACCTGAACAAGAGATCTTCACGCCCTTGGCACCAAGACGCATCGTGTTGGTCAACACTCGCTTCATGGCGCGACGGAACATAACACGACGCTCCAGTTGCTGCGCGACACCTTCGGCCACTAACTGTGCGTCGAGTTCCGGCTTGCGAATTTCAGACACATTAACCTTAACGTTGTTAATGTTCATTTTTAGCATTGGCGCTATCAGGCGTCGCAGCTTTTCAACGTCTTCACCCTTCTTACCGATAACGATACCGGGGCGAGCCGTGTGGATAGTAATAACGACTGCACGAGCCGGACGGTCGATCTGAATACGACTCACCGAGGCATGCGCCAGTTTTTTCTTTAGTAAACCACGCACCGCCATATCTTCATTGAGATAGTTGGCGTAGTCCTGACTGCTGGCGTACCAGGTAGAGTTCCAGTCAGCCGAGATACCTAGGCGTATGCCTACTGGATGAACTTTTTGACCCATAACTCTAGTCCCCTACCACGATAGTGATGTGACTCGAACGCTTTAAAATACGGTTAGCACGGCCTTTGGCACGTGGTCGAATACGTTTCATGGTCGGACCTTCGTCTACCATGATTTCAGCAACTTTCAACTCATCGATGTCTGCGCCATCGTTGTGTTCGGCGTTGGCTACAGCAGAATCGAGCGTGGCTTTTACCAGCCCTGCTGCTTTCTTATTGCTGAAAGTCAAAAGCTCAAGTGCTTTTTCTACTTCCATGCCGCGCACCTGATCAGCTACCAGGCGAACCTTTTGAGCTGAAATACTGGCGTGGCGCATTTTCGCGATAGTTTTCATGCTATCTGGCCTTCTTGTCGGCGACGTGGCCTCTGTAAGTACGCGTCTGCGCGAACTCACCAAGCTTGTGACCAACCATGTTTTCACTGATCAGAACCGGTACGTGCTGTCGACCGTTATGCACAGCAATGGTAAGAGATACCATTTCCGGGCTTATCATCGAACGACGTGACCAGGTTTTGATCGGCTTTTTACTATTTGAGGCCACTGCTTCATCCACCTTTTTGACAAGGTGATGATCAATGAACGGGCCTTTTTTAAGAGAACGTGCCACTTGATAAACTCTCTATTTGCTCTTACGACGACGGACAATAAGATTGTTCGTGCGTTTGTTTGAACGGGTTTTGTATCCCTTGGTAGGAACACCCCAGGGACTGACCGGGTGACGACCACCAGAGGTTCGACCTTCACCACCACCATGTGGATGATCGACCGGGTTCATCGCAACACCGCGAACCGTCGGACGAACACCGCGCCAGCGCTTCGCGCCAGCCTTACCTAATTTACGTAACGAGTGCTCACCATTGCTGACTTCACCAATGGTTGCTCTGCAATCGAGAAGTACCTTTCGCATTTCACCGGAACGAAGCCTCAATGTGGCATAAGTACCTTCCCGGGCAACATACTGAACTGATGCACCGGCACTGCGCGCCATCTGCGCCCCTTTACCGGGCTTTAGTTCGATGCAGTGCACCGTACTACCGACCGGTATGTTCGCCAGTGGCAGACTGTTGCCATCTTTTATGGGCGCTTCCCGTCCGGAGATAATTGTGTCGCCGGCCGATATCTTGTTGGCGGCAATGATGTAGGTGCGCTCGCCGTCCGCGTACTTCAGCAAAGCGATGTTTGCAGTACGGTTCGGATCGTATTCGATGCGTTCAACAGTCGCGGGAATCCCGTCTTTGCGTCTTTTGAAATCAATAATTCTGTAACGCTGCTTGTGACCACCACCCTTGTGGCGAACCGAGATCCGACCAGCGGAGTTACGACCACCTGACTTGGACTTGGGTGCCAGCAGTGGTTCGTAGGGACCACCCTTGTGCAGCTCTTTGTTTACAACCGAAACCTGGAAACGACGACCAGGTGAGGTTGGTTTGGTTTTATGTAATGCCATTTTCTCGAACCTTACCTTTAGCCTTCAAGGCCCATGTAGTCGATGTCCTGACCTTCTGCCAATCGAACAATGGCTTTACGGGTATCAGAGCGCCGACCAGCGCGAACACCTTGTCGTTTCACTTTGCCTTTAACATTGGCAATTCGAACCGACACTACGCTGACATTAAAAATTTTCTCGACGGCTTTTTTAACTTCAAGCTTGGTCGCATCAGGGACCACTTTAAAAGTGTGTTGTCCGCTCAATTCAGCTGCCATTGCGGCTTTTTCAGAGACGTGTGGAGCAACCAGCACGCTGTACATGCGCTCTTCGTTCACGAGAGTCGCTCCTCAATTTGTTTTACCGCTGCAGCAGTCAGAATTACATTCTTGTGCTTCAACATTAACCAGGGATTTATGCCATCTACATCGGTGGTAGTAATATGCGGGAAATTTCTCCCGGCCAGATGCAGATTATCGTTCATGCCGGCATCAACGATCAGCGCGTTGTCGATTTCCCAGCTTTTCATCACTTCGCGAAGATCCCGGGACTTAGGCGCCGTCACCGGCACGGTATCGACTACGGTCAGGCGTCCGCTACGGGCAAGCTCGGACATGACAGCCCGCATCGCACCGCGATACATTTTCTTATTAACTTTTTTACTGTAATCACGCTTGGCAGAAGCGAATGTTATACCACCACCGCGCCAGATAGGACCGCGGATGGTGCCCGCTCTTGCCCGACCTGTACCTTTTTGACGCCAGGGCTTGGCACCACCACCGCGAACGGCGGCGCGATTTTTTTGCGCACTGTTGCCTGAGCGGGCGCCAGCCAGAAAGGCCGTGACCACCTGGTGAACCAGCGTCTCATTGTAAGGTGCATCGAAAACCGCCTCAGAGACAGAAACCGCAGCACCGCTTTTAGATTGTAATTCCATCATCTATCAACTCTTAACCGATGGCTTGATAAAGACGTCGCCGCCCTTCGCACCAGGAACGCTGCCACTGATCAACAGCAGTTGACGCTCTGCATCGACACGAACCACCTCAAGATTCTGAGTGGTACGGCGAACAGCACCCATGTGACCTGCCATGCGCTTACCTTTAAATACACGACCAGGCGTCTGGTTCTGACCGATCGACCCCGGCGCTCTGTGCGAAACAGAGTTACCGTGAGTGGCATCCTGCATGCTGAAATTGTGTCGCTTGACACCACCGGCAAAACCCTTACCGATAGTGATTCCGGCAACATCCACTTTCTGGCCGACTTCGAAAGCCTCGACAGTGATTTCCTGACCCACGGCTATATCGTCCTCGACGTCTTCTGTGCGAAATTCCCACAAACCACGCCCGGCATCCTGACCGGTAGCCTTAAAGTGACCGATCTCAGCCTTGGAAAGCAGCGACGCTCTGCGCTCGCCCGCAGTCACCTGCATGGCCGAATAACCATCAGACTCTTTTGTCTTGACCACAGTGACGCGATTGGGTGCAACTTGCACCACAGTGACGGACACTGAGTCCCCGGCGTCATTGAATACGCGAGTCATCCCGGCCTTACGACCGACAACACCCATTGGCATTTGTTTCTCCAATATATAAACAGTCGCAGGCAGAAGTGCCTGCGACCACTTAGAAGGGAATTCATACAGCTAGCCGCCCAGTATAGCAGGAGGGTTTCGCTCCTGTCACGCTTGGAAAGCAATTAACCCTGATTTATTTCAAGGTCGCCCTGAAATCACCCTTCTAGCTAAGCTTTATCTGTACGTCAACACCTGCTGCCAAATCCAGTTTCATTAACGCATCAACTGTTTTGTCAGTAGGATCAACGATATCCATCAATCGCTTATGTGTTCGAATTTCATACTGATCTCGCGCATCTTTATTTACATGCGGTGAAACCAGAATCGTAAAACGCTCTTTCTTAGTCGGCAGAGGAATAGGTCCGAGAACCCTGGCGCCAGTGCGCTTGGCTGTCTCGAGTATTTCCCGCGCAGACTTGTCAATCAGACGATGATCAAACGCTTTGAGTCTTATACGGATTGTCTGTGTAGGAGAGACGGCCATAATTATTCCTTATGCATTAATCTTGGAAACGACACCGGCACCCACCGTGCGACCGCCTTCGCGGATCGCAAAACGCAGCCCTTCTTCCATCGCGATTGGCGCGATCAGCTCTACGTCCATCTTGATGTTGTCTCCCGGCATTACCATTTCTACGCCTTCCGGCAACTCACACGCTCCGGTCACATCCGTTGTCCGGAAGTAAAACTGTGGGCGGTAGCCTTTGAAAAACGGCGTGTGACGGCCACCTTCGTCTTTCGACAAGATGTACACCTCACACTCAAACTTGGTG
>CAKZVB010000245.1 GCA_937922015.1 uncultured Granulosicoccaceae bacterium | reverse complement strand
GGTTCGCTGCCTGCATTTCCAGCCGCATCGCTCGCAATGACACTGGCGATAACCCTTGCCTGGTCTGTGGCATTCTGGATAGATTCCAGTCTCAACTGCCGGCCGTCGGCAAACACGTTAGGATGGTTGGCGCAATCACCGGCGGCAAATACATTGGCATCGGAGCTTCTGCAAAACTGATCTACCAGCACCCCGTTTTCACACGCTAACCCGGCGTTGGCTGCAATTTCACTATTGGGCAGAACGCCAATGCCTATAAGGACAAGCTCGGCCTCGACAATGCTGCCGTCGGTCCTTTGCACACCGGAAACGGCACCATCATCGCCAGATAGAATACGGGCGACACTTTCGTTTAGATGGATATTGATTCCGGCTGCGCGGTGGGTTTTCTCAAACCAGTGGGAAATTTGCGGCGCTACAGCTCGCCCCATCACCCGGTCTGCCATATCAAATACAGTCACATTCTTGCCTGCCTGATTGGTTGCAGCTGCAACTTCAAGCCCGATGAATCCGGCACCGATCACAACGATGCTGCCAGCTTTCCCGAGAGCGGTTTTGATTGCTCTGGCATCTTCAATATCACGAAGTTCAAACACACCCTGCGCCTGCCTTCCTTCCAGCGGCAACGGTCTGGCAATTGCCCCGGTGGCAAGCACAAGGTTCGAGTAGCGTTGAGAACCGGATGCGCTGCTAACCGTTTTAGCAGTTATATCGATACCGCTTACCTTATCGTTCAGGTGTAAATCTATGTTTTTACTTGAATAGAACGACTCAGCACGCATTGGCAGGTTGTCGTCATCTGCCTTGCCGGTAATATAGGCCTTGGACAAAGGCGGTCGATGATACGGGTATTCTGATTCTTCGCTATAGACTGTTATTGCGCCGGTGTACTTCTCTTTTCTCAACGCCAGGCAAAGTTGTACCGCCGCCTGGCCACCACCAACAATGACGACAGGCTCTGCCACTAATTTTGTTCGGCTGGCAGATTAACGACAATACCGTCCATTTCGTCCGTCATTGTTACCTGACAACTCAGGCGACTACCGGGCCGACGATCTTCTGCGGCAAACCCCAGCATTTCGTCTTCATCGCTGGCGATCTCAGGTATACCCGCTGAAAATTCTTCTTCGATGAAACAATGACAAGTGGCGCACATGCACGAACCACCACACTCGGCTTCAATGCCATCGATGTTGTTCGCAATCGCATTCTCCATAATGCTTATCCCTGACTTTGCGTCCACCTCATGCCGGGTACCGTCAGCGTCGACGAAAATAATTTTTGGCATTGCCTGCTCTCATAATTAAAAGTACTGGAACAGCTATCATAAGCTACTCCAGTGTTAATGTGTATACGCATAAACGGTATGTTGCAAGGCCCGCGCAACGCATATCATTAGTTTTCGGAATTCACCGTTAGCAAAGGTGCATACCTGCCCTCGCTGCCAATCAGAATCTTTTTGGCGTCGTCACTAAATGCAATCGATTCACTTTGCGCCAACCTGTGGGTGGACACTATTTGGGGCGTTGCCTGCAGGGCCTGTATCCAGGATTGCTCTGGCTCGCGTCGAAACAAATACGCGTGTCGATAATTACCAATAACCGCCAGAGAATCATCAGCGCTGATATCCATAGATGTTGCACTCAACAGGATACGAGACGCCAGTATTTTCTCCAGCCAGCGATCGTCATCCGTCCAGCCAAGCTGGTTTATCCGACCAACCAGCTTTGCAAGCACTGGCAGCCCGTCTTTGCTTTCAGCATCAATCGGTATCGCATATATCTTTGGCATTCCGGCATTTTTAGATACTAAAAAAACCAGTCGCTCCTTGACCGATACCGCTATCGATTCGACATTCTGCGGGCCGTCTTCATAGCTGAAACTCACGGTACGAAGCTGCGTCACGTCAGCCGTTTGCTGCGGAAGTGAAGGCTCCCTGAAAAAATGCAGTTTGCTGATTTTGTTCTTGCGTATGTTATCGCCTGAATCGGCAATCACCAGCCATGATTGCCCTTCGTGCTGATAAGAGGCAATATCTTCCCAATCCCGATTCTCGACAGGCAGTTTAAAACTGCCAAAATGCTTGCCGTCCGCACCTATTGCGAATAGCTCAGGCAGGTTGCCACTGTCATTAATTGCCCAGTACACGTGTGGCTTTGTACGTGACACTGCCATCCCGCTCAACTCACCAATCACAGGCGACTCCAGACGACCAGAGACTATCGTGGATACCTGGTTGACGTATAGTTCTGTGGACGCGGCATCCGTTAGCGGATCAGTTTTATGGATCGCTCGACTTGGCTTATGTTTGACCAGCCACGCAGACTGGGTTCTATCACCGTAACTTTGCGCACAACCATGCAGGTTACCCGTAATTGCGATGAACCCGGTGGTAACAATGATCCCGAGAATCCTGATTGCGGTGGTAGTGAATGTCATTGCGATGGACTAATGTTAGATCGAGGAGAGCAAAAGCAAGCTGCAAATACTATTGCAGCATGGCGCTATTGACCACCATCAGGAAGGTATCGGGTAACGATACATCCTGTATAAGGAGATTATTCGTCAGTACCGGACTTTCTCTGTTCGGTACTTTGATCATCCGCTTGTAAATCACTATTCTGTGGCGATGAATTTTCGCGCAGTGGCAGGGCAACCACATTGGGATCAGTGATTATTTTGCCCGCCTCATCCCTTGCTGCTACCGCTGCAGGTACCGAAACGCGCATTGGAGAATCCGGTGCACGCTGATTGGCAAGCCGCTCAATGGTTCCATCCGTGTGCATTTTCACAATGTCACCCGATCGCAAATGCTGAGTGGCATTTTCGACACCAACGGTAGCCGGCAGGTCATATTCACGAGCCACAATAGCGGCGTGCGACAACCACCCGCCTACCTCGGTAATTATTCCTTTCGCAAGAGGAAATAACGGATACCAGGACGGATTGGTCATTTTTGCGACAAGAATTTCTCCTTCGCGAAATCTGGCGACCTCTGATTCGTCTCTGATCACATGTACGACACCACTGACCGCCACATCCCCTGCGACCCTGGTACCCGAAACACTGTCCGGACGGTCGATAGAACCCGGTTTGTCATTCGCCATGGGGTCAAACTCCTCAATGTCGGCCAGGGTCAGTTTGGCCGGGGGTTGAAATTCTTTATATTCAGCTTCTTCGTTTCTACGGATACGTATTAGTTGACGCGCTACCGCGACATATTTTGTATCTGCAAGCAACTGAACTTCATCACAGTCAAGATAGAATATCCCACCGTCAAGCCCCAGTTTGACGTCCAAAGCGAGTAGTACTTTACGCAACAAGTAAAATTCGCGCAGGCACTGATGCTTCGCCTCTTCTTTAAGTGCCTGAAAACGCCGCACTCTTTGTACCGCTATTTGCAGTAACTTTTCTTTCAGCACTACAGGCTCGGCATGAACCGTCTGTTTGCCATCAAGAATATCGATCTGTTTTTGCACCAGCTCAGGATCTTCGCAATAGCGCGGCTGTGCCAGTTCGTAGTCGGTTGGTGCACGATGCCCGAACAACTCCAGGAACTCACCGACCGCAGCCGGATTATTATTTGACTGCGCTAATAGATTCATTGATTGACTAACCACGTTTTGCGGCAACGCCCCCAGAACTGTGTTGGGATCAATATTGCTGGCAGCCAATTTACTGCTTGCAGCATTCCAGTAGAACTGATTACAGATATTAATTATCTCAGCTTCAACATAGCTCTGGGTCACAAACTGCTCAGTGTAGAAAGCAAATGACTTGACCAGTTTGTCTACCGACAAACGTTCAAAATCAACTGCTGCCAGCGTATCCATGCGCTGTTTGAAAGGAGGTAGAAAGTTCTGCTCAAAATGATCGGCTATCACCTCGGCATCACGCGCGAGCTTAAATGATACCAGCGCACCCGGCCCTGATTTGAGTCTTTTTCGCTCTTCCATTTTATTAACATACAACCAACCGAAGAATTGGTTCACATACGTTGGTGACTGGCTGTTAACACGATAGGGAATACGCAATCTTTCGCAGGCAATCTGTGTACTTCCATTGAAGTCCCACAGTTTTTGCATAAAGGACACACTGATGGGTGTAGGACGTGGCAGCAATTCAGATAACTCATTCTGAGCCAGCAATGTTTCATTTTTATCATCAGCAGGCGTTGGCAGCTCACGCAGTATTTTATCTCTCTCGCGTTCAACCAGCCCGCGCACTGATAACGCCTGTCGTGTTATAGAACGAGTAATATCACGCGCCTGCAATATATAAAAAACACCGGACTTGTACGCCCATTCAATGTCTTGCGGCTTGCCAAATTTCTGCTCGATACTTACCGCTGTTTTCAATAATTCAGTAAGATCAATGGGAGCATCTCCATCGGCTTTGAGTGACCGTCTGCCAAACTCATGCGTCGTCGGGGTAACAGACCCGCTCACCAGATCATCTCCAAGACCTGCAATCATCTCGACGAGCATTTTCCCGGCCGTTAGTGGATGTTCAGTAAACAGGACACCGGCATAATCCGCATCGACCATCTTTTGAACCAGCACACCACCACCAGAGTCATTGCTGCCCAGCACTTGTTTTTTTGCATATTCGCTGCTCAATCCATCGTCGAGTGATTGATACACACTAACAACGCTGTCACACAGTACATCTCTTTCGATATTTAGCAACGAATCATATACACCGGCAAAACTTGCGTTGTCGCCATCTTCTGCGACACCGGAACTTCGAACCGCCACCTTTCGGGCAGAGATCTTCTTCCATGCTTTGACCAGTGCTGTATCAGCAGTACCGTCGTTGTCATTTCCCGACAACCTGCCAGCAAGCGTACCGGATACCACAAAGCCATCAGGAACATTGTAGCCGGCACTTATCAACTCGCCCAGCCGCGCTGCTTTCTTACCCGTTTTTAATGGAAATTGATGGGCATTTTTCAACGGGATAATTTCACTATCAGCGGTGACGTCGTTGATACCGTTTCCAGTGGACCATCCATAGTAACGATCAAGCGCAGCGATCATGGCCATTTGCACAAAAACAACCAGAAGGCTCATCAGCAGGTATACATTCACCGCCGCGCTCAGCGGAACAACAAGCAACCCTATCGTCAACGTTCCTGCCAGTACCAATCCAGCTTTTACCTTGGTCAGCGGACGACACATTAGCACTGCCAGCGCCAATACCAGCAAAGTGTTAATCCCCGGCAATATCCAGGTATTGTCCGGAAGCCCGGCAGATTCCGCCCAAAGCAGAGGCTCTGACCAGTTAAGCGATTGTTTATTTACAATTCCAAAAATTAAAAACAACAGGCCAAGGTTTAATAACGATCCAACTAATGTTACTACCGGTGTAATCCGGTTTTCTCTATGCAGATCACTGGTCACCGCAGCCCGTGCGGCCATGTCATGGCTATGGCGCTTCTTGATTCTGAGCATAGTCGGCGCCAGTCGTTTAAGCACAAGCCTGTCGCGCTCCATCTTTAAGAACAATGGTAACAACAACACCCTGACAGCAAGAGCCAATATAAACAGAGTTAATATAATGCTGCCGGTGGACTCAACCAGCAAAGAGACTTTTTCACCAAGCTTCATTTGCAGCAGTCCGAATAGCGACGCTTGATTTTGTGCCTGCCAATCAGCCACATATTGTTTTGTTTTTCCGGTTACCGGTACCGTATATTCGTGCGGCACTGTGAAACGGCCGGCAAAGGTATAACCCTGACGGCTGATCTTCAAACCCAGTATTTGCGAATAGAAACAAGAGCGTCTGTCATAACATACGCCAATAACAGGTCTATCAGGCAAGGCCGATATTTTCTGCTGCAACGAATGTGACGGCTCTGCCCGAACCGTAAGATTCAAGGCTCCCGGCAAATGATTACCTTCAAACTCGGACGGGTACCTGACATCTACAAAAACAGCCTCCTGATTCTGAACAAGATCCTGGACCTCTTTTGTCTCAAGCAGCTTATCCCTGTTCTCATAGTCCGGAATCTCACGCAGGTTCTGACGGTCACCGGAGACGACATCAAGAACCCTTCCCTCAGCCATCCATTTTTCGTAGCCACCTATCATAAAGCGTGTTTCTAATCCCTGCTCTCCCAGTGCCCCTGTCAGTTCAGAACTGCGATTGCCTGAATAGCACAACAGCACCACATTTTCAGATGACTTCAGCAGTGACGGATCTTTTAGTAAATCCGGGTAGCGGATGTGTATGGCACCGGGGATTCTGCCAGCTTCTACTTCCTCGTCTTCACGAACATCTATCAGCGTTACTGGAGAATTGGGTGCTAGTATCGAATTACCCTGACCCAGCCGGTAAATCGCTGACAGTTCGTCAGTGGTCATACCGCGGTTATTACCGACCTGTTCACTAACTGATAAAGTCTTTAAAGAAACTCCACCGACCTCTTTACCATTCTCTGTGGCCTTGCGGTACAAATTGGCATTCAGCTGTTGTGATCTTATGTCTGACTGCCGTGCAAACTGCCAGATATTAATACCGGCTGAAATCACCAGCACAGTAACCACAGCGATAAAAGGAACCTTGCTGACTGAACCTGCGTTAGCGGCTCCGCTCTTTGTCCGTTTATTTCTTGAGACAAAGAAACTACCCATCAAAACACTAACCATCCCCAGAAGCTGGGCGAGGCTTGCTGTAAGATTGATCACTAAATCAGGCGAAGGTATAGCCCAGACATTAGCGCTAACGCCGAGCAAGCCCAGTACAAATATAAGATTAACAAAAACTCGGATACGCCTTTGTTCCACAGGCATTCTCTGATTATTATTCATTACGCTGCTTTCCGTTCAGTTACATCAGTGCCATTCCGTTTAGCACTCTCCTGTATCCATTTTTCCAGTTTTTCCTCAAACAGCTCTGGTTCAAATGGTTTTGCAAGGTAGTCGTCCATACCTGC
>CAKZVB010000244.1 GCA_937922015.1 uncultured Granulosicoccaceae bacterium | reverse complement strand
GGTGCAGATCATCAGGAACAGGTAACTGATCAACCGATTACCCGGGTGCCGGACTCAGTTCATGCCTCGGCGGTTGGAAGGTTCTAGGAGTCTGCGCGGTAGAAGTCTGCGTAGCGAGAACGTGCCATGGCGAGGGCCCTTGTCTTAGTAAATGATGGTACGAACATTTGAGGCGCATAGTTGTTCATACGTAACGAAAATGATCGATAGTTACTATCGCCTTGGGCGCACCGTCAGGGCGCGTTCGCAGTAGCAGAGGTTCTACCGCGCAGACTCCTAGCCCGCAATATTCACGGGGATCCGCCATTCAGCGGAATAGTGCAAAACAGGTCGCTTGATCATACGGGATGGCAGCACTATTTTTGTCTGATGGTGAATAGACACGCTGTCATTTGAAAACGATACCCAAATCAGTGTTTGGAGCTTCGTACACGGGTATTTTGTTAATTTTCACCTTTCGCCTTGTGAATAATGCGGCTAGCTTGTTGAATTTAATCAAAATAAAGGTACTTCGTCACGGTGCTTATTGTTTGATTAGCCTATAATGTTCTGATGAATTAGCATTCAGTAATTGCACTTGAAATGCTAACGGCACTCCCTAAATTTTGATGACACCAGTGGTTAACCACGGCGGTCAGTCGTGTTGAAACTCTGCGCTTAAACGTATACTAACTGGAAGTAAAGTTATGATAGACGCTGTCAGCTCCGTCCAATGCAGCGAAATGGAATTTCTGCCTGCACGCCAGACTGCACATAATGCTCCCGATATTTCGGCACTGTTTCCAGATGGAGTGCTAACGCTGGTAGAGCACAAAGACAATTGGCCATCAGATCTGGCGCCAGCTGAGCGTAAGCAGCTGGGCGATGCATGTGGGAAACGGTTGGCCGAATTTTCTGCAGGGCGCTCACTTGCCCGTCGACTGATAGCGGTCGAGACCGGTGCCGCAGAGCCGCTGCTGGTGGGCGACTACAGGCAACCACTTTGGCCTGCAAAAGTAACTGGCAGCATCAGTCACAGTGATGATTTTTGTGCAGTGGCAGTCGCTTCCCAGGAGATCATCGGTGATCTGGGCATCGATGTCGAAACCCTGGAAGACCTCGATCCGGAAGTTGAAGATATTGTACTGACACCTTCAGAAATCGCCGCAACGGCAGAGCTTGAAGCGTGGACTCGCAAGTTGATATTTTCGATAAAAGAAAGTAACTACAAATGTTGTTATCACATGGTGAAGTCATTTATAGATTTTAAACAGTGCGAAGTAATCCTTGATCTTCAAGCGTGTACGTATACATCTACAATTGTTTGTAACAATCGTGAAGGTGTGCAGTTGTGCATGAAGGTGAAAGGCGCCTGGTTAGTTGAAGCAGATCACATCTTTACCTCTGCAGTATTTGCTTAATAGTCGTTACATTGCCGGTAACCGTAAAAATCTTGCTGTAGTCCTCATAGAAACAATCATTTAGGTTGCTGTTCTGCGACTGCTTCTCTTTGCAGTTCTTTTTGGCCAGTGGTTAAGTTCCATGCGCTAAAGCCGCACACTGTCTATGGTGCCGCCAAGAATAGACCAAAGCAAACCAACGTTGTCGCACCGTGAATCCATTCGCCTGTGTGATCTAGTCGATGATTGATGCTTCACTCGATAAAACCTGCTCAAGAGATATAAGAAATCTCTTGCGTGCTTATAATCTACTGGTTGCAACCAGAGATAATCAGCGTGCGTTGGTCGGTGTAGTATCCAGGCGTTGGTTAAGAAGCGAAAGCGAAAGTTGGGTCGATCTTGCAGACATTCCTGTTGATGTTCTAAACACCGTTCGCGGAAGACAAATACTCTCTGATGCTCTGATGCCGGATCTCGATGCCAATACCGAGACACTGGATCTGAATTCCTTACTGACACAACTCAAGGGTTGCGGCAAATCAATAAATAGTAATTGTCTGGCGAAACTTGAACCAGCCATCGCAGCAGAGTTGTTGCTTGGAATCATGCTGCTGGGAGTTCAGAAGTATGGCAATCGCAGACGTGGATCGGTCAGAATCGACAACGATTTAATCATAGCGGCAATGATCAGGGATACCCTTGGATGTACTGACAGGTATTCGGCGGTACTGCCCGGGCATTGCCGGACCGTTGATCTTGATTCAATCGATGCGCTATTCGGTGGCAAAGTAGTTGAGCATGTGCAATCGATACGTGCAGCGCAGGATGAATTTCTGGTCGCTTTTAATAGTGACCGTTGTCATCAGCTCAATTTGTCGCGAGCAAATGCCAATGTAGTTGCCGCAATTCACGCATCGCAATTAAGATTAGTGGCACGTGCTGCAGGTGACGAAGTTTTAGCAAACCTGAGTCAGGATAAAAAGCGAGAGATGTATAAGGCAGGTATCGATTGTAGCGGAGCATTTCCCGAGCGACCCTGGTTAGCGCTTTACTATCATCGAACACGTCTGGCCCTGAAGCTGAATGGTGTGGATTATGGCGCACTCGCCGAGCCAATTGAACAAACCCTGATGACCGCTGTTTCAGACACGCTGGAAGATTCAGACAAGCGCCGTCGATTAGTGGGCAAACGTGGTAAGGCTGTGCACGATGTGCACAACAATTTACCTCTGGTCGAGTCGTTCAACGCGGGGGAGAACTATAACTCCCTGGCAACCATCCATATCGCGGCTCTCGAAACTATGCAGTATCTCGAGAAGGGAAGGCGAAAATCGGCTGGAACGATGGTTGGACACTCATTGCGTATCGCCGCTGTCGCCGAAAAAATATTTGCAGACACACTGGAGCCATCGGTGGCAACGACGGCAATCCTGCACGATGTTGTCGAAGATGGTTCACGTCCGATAGCAGGATACGATCAGTCCCTCAATCATATAAAAAACCGTTTTGGTGGTCCGCTTGCAGCGATGGTGTCAGAGCTTACTGATGCAGAATCAAGTATTGCAGCATTGGAAAAAGCCCAGGCTACTCTGAGATGTGAATCGTTAATTCTGCCTCAACAACAATATAATTTTGATCGTTTTACCGAAATGACGTTGCAGCCGACGGCCACTCATGAGCCTTATACACTGTGCGGCATCATTACCAAATTAATTGACACAGCAATAAGTGAGGAGGAAGGCATCTATGACCCCGATATGATGCCTCAGTGGTGGAGGCACAGTGGTATAAGGATCTACTGGTCATGCCACATTCGTGGTCGGGTGGTACGGCCATTGCTGTTAACGCTTGAACGCGAAATAGTACAACACGAGCGCAAAAGAGAAAGTGCGAAGGACACCGTGTTGACTGACAGGCAAATTGCTGCACTACGCCGTTTGGTGGCCTACTCGATACAATCTTCAGATCGCTATGCGGTTCAGAATCTGGCGATTGTGGCGGAAGAGTACGGGCTCGATACGGCTCAGCGTAAAATATTGGTAGACAGCTTCTTTGACGCAAAAATAGAACAAAATGATTTTCGCGATCACTATTTACCAGAGTTACTTGATGAATCGCGTCTGCAGGAAATGATTGATCAGGGAGTGGTACCTTCCAGGTGTTACGTAACCTTGTACAGCAAAAAGTCAGATCAGACCCCTGATTTTGATACCACCACTTTTATTCAGTATCGAGCTGCCGCCCTGCAAAGGCAACAGCTTGTCGGCAGGCTTCAACTTGCAAATCTGCCTGAGACAGAAAATAGCTTTCCGTTGGATGAAATTATTTCATTGTACGATTTGCGCAAAGCTGCCTGATTTTGCAGGACTAAAAGTTGCCTGTTGCAGTTCCTGTCGCAAATAGCACAGACATTACCTGCAGCGAAGTGCTGTGTTTTAGTGGTTCACTTTAACAAACACACTCTATAATTTCCGGTCAAAGCACACTCGTTTCTTTTTGAGTCTCACCTGACTGTTGCCGCTGGTACGCCCGTTGCTCAACATTTACACGCCAGCAATGAGGTGCAGAGTGTAAGCAAACGGAAAATCGACTGGCAAAGCCGATCAATCGGAGTGTTACATCCGGCTGAGTCGCGTCATGCCATTGTGCGGATTGTACTGTTTGCAGTCGTACAACCTTATCTTATTGCTGTATGATGTTGCAGCCTTTGGCAAATGTTCGTTTTACGAACAATCGCCCCCAACTCAACACCAGAATCGACTCGCCATGCAAGAAGTCTACAATAATCACGAGGTAGAGAAATCTGCTCAGTCCTATTGGAATGAGAAAAAGTCCTTTGAGGTAACAGAAGATCCGCAGCGCGAGAAATACTACTGTCTTGCCATGTTCCCCTATCCAAGTGGAAAACTGCACATGGGGCATGTGCGTAACTACACAATCGGGGATGTTATATCCCGCTTCCAGCGAATGCTCGGTAAGAACGTACTACAGCCGATGGGTTGGGATGCGTTTGGGCTTCCGGCAGAAAATGCAGCAATCAAAAACAAGGTTCCGGCGGCGGCCTGGACTTATGAAAACATTGCCTACATGAAAGAGCAGCTGCAAAGCCTGGGTTTTGCTTATGACTGGTCAAGAGAGCTTGCCACCTGCACACCGGAATACTATCGGTGGGAGCAATGGTTTTTTACAAAGCTTATTGAAAAGGGGCTGGCATACAAGAAGATGGCAGTTGTTAACTGGGATCCCGAAGAGCAGACCGTGCTGGCAAATGAGCAGGTAGTGGATGGTCGTGGATGGCGATCAGGAGCGCTGGTTGAGCGTCGTGAAATCCCCCAGTGGTTTATCCGGATTACCGATTACGCCGAAGAGCTTTTAAATGATATCGACACGCTCGAGGGCTGGCCTGATTCAGTGCGCACTATGCAGCGAAACTGGATTGGCCGATCTGAAGGATTGCAGTTTGAATTCGATCTGGAGAACGGTGACAAACTGGCGGTCTACACAACCCGGCCGGATACCATTTACGGTGTCACCTATGCGGCGGTGGCGGCGGAACATCCGTTGGCAAAAGCGGCCGCGGAAGACAACCCTGAGCTTGCAGCGTTTCTAGAGGAGTGCAAAATCACAGATACCTCTGAAGCCAATATGGAGACTATGGATAAAAAGGGCATGCCGCTTGGTATCAGTGTTCTGCATCCGTTGTCTGGAGAAAAAGTACCATTGTGGGTAGCCAATTTTGTGTTGATGGGTTACGGCACCGGTGCGGTAATGGCGGTGCCTGCTCATGATCAGCGTGACTGGGAATTTGCCGAAAAATATAATATAGAAAAGCGTGTGGTTATTTGCGACAAAGACGGGGCGCCGGCAGATATATCAGAAGGATCCATGACAGGCCGCGGAGTTCTGTGCAACTCTGAAGATTTTAACGGTCTTGATTTCGATGCGGCGTTCGAGGGTATATGCAGCAAGCTGGAAACGGCCGGCAAAGGCGAACGAAAAGTTAATTATAGAATTCGTGACTGGGGTGTATCGCGTCAGCGTTACTGGGGTTGCCCGATCCCGGTTGTCTATGACAAAGACGGTGGGATGCAGCCGGTAGCTGAGGCGGATCTGCCAGTGATACTGCCTGAAAATGTCGAGTTTTCAGGGGTAAATTCACCGATCAAAAGCGATGCCTCATTTTACGAAACCACGCTGCC
>CAKZVB010000243.1 GCA_937922015.1 uncultured Granulosicoccaceae bacterium | reverse complement strand
GTTAGATGTTTTCGGATACAGAGTTCCTCCTCTTCTATTTCACCTGTCAATTCAAACCCCAGTGTTTCATAAAACTTCAATGCCCCGGCGTTTCCCTGTACTACCGATGATTCGATCACCGAAAGTCCTTGTTTTTTAGTGTAGTCAAATAGCGCTGACATCGCGGACTTGCCATAACCCATTCCCTGATATTCACGACCGATCATCAGCCGCCAGAGATAGATCACGTCGGGTTCATGGTGTGATTCACGATACTTGTGCTCTCGCATGTCTATCACCATCATAAAGCCAACCCGGGTGTCGTCGCTCCAGATTACCAGTGGGGTTGCGCCGGTTTCGTACGATGCCTGTGCGAGGCTAAATTCATTCGCGGCGACGTATGAGGTTTGATCTTCCGATACTTTAATATTGAACAACGGCTTTACGTCATCCCGCTCTACCGGTTTTAGCGTTACAGTCATTTGATATTCCTTTGTATCCTGACCGGTGTTTATTCCGGCGTCGCATCAATCACAGGATGACTGATGTGACCAATACCTTCAACATGGGCAACCACGTTATCCCCCGGCCACATCCATTCTTGCGGGTCACGGCCTGCACCAACACCTGCAGGTGTACCGGTGGCGATTATGTCTCCGGCTTCCAGGGTAATACCGGCGGATATATCGGCAATCAACTCGTTGCAGTTGAACAGCATAAATTTTGTGTTAGAGCGCTGCTTTTCCAGACCATTAACCGTCAGCCAGAGATCAAGCACGTGCGGATCGGGAATCTCATCAGCGGTGACAATGCACGGGCCGAACGGTGCATAGGTATCCTGACCTTTGGAGAAAATCCATTGTCCGGCACGACGATTATCACGCGCTGAAACATCTATCATAATCGAGTAACCAAACACGTGCCCAAGCGCATCCTCTTTGCTTACGCGGTGTGCACGTGAACCCATGATCACCGCAAGTTCTACTTCCCAGTCAAGGCACCGGGTGATATTTCCATTGTGCTCTATCGGGTCACCGGGCCCTACTACAGCGGTGGGTGGTTTGGAAAATAGCACCGGCTTGTCCGGCAGTTCACTCGAGGTATCCAGCGCTCTGGCACTTTCTGCCACGTGCTCTGTGTAGTTAAGGCCAATGCCGAAAATGTTTTTTCGGGGGCGCGGTATCGGCGCAAGTAACTTAACATTACAAAGCTCTGTGGCGGTGTGAATCGGCGGGTTGTCACCCGCTTGTTGAACCAGTTCTTTCAATGACTGAAGTCCGGGTCGGCCGCTGTCAATCAGACCCAGCATGGTATCTGGCATTTCCTCGCCATATGCATCGCCAAGGGCTTCGGCGTCCAGCACCAGATCATCAACGATAATGCCTAAGCGAGCCGATGCCTCGACAGAGGCGCGGTAGGTAACAAGTTTCATTTGTTAGTCCTGATAGTAAACTGTGATTAACCCGGATTATTTTCGGGTTCTAATATTCCGGGTAAGGTTTTTCAGAGGGTGAATAGACACACTGTCATGAAAACAGCCACCAGAATCAGTGCTGCAACAATGTACAAAATATTCTTTAAATATAAGTCGTCGCCCCACTAACAATGCGGGTTAAACCAGTGGCTGATGACCGTTATTTTCACCAAATGACTGTTCACGGTAGAGGCTGAAAGCACGCATTACCGGAAGATCTGACAGGCAAAACAAACAGGCATCGTCGGTAGCTGCGTCGTTTACATGTTCATGCCACGCCCAGGATGGTACACAGAAAATATCACGCTCAGACCAGTCAAAACGTTTGCCATTGATAATCGAATGACCCTGCCCTTTTGCTACGTGGTACAGGTAACTGCCGGTATGACGATGAGCTTTGGTGTGCTCACCGGCGCGTAACAGTTGCATTGATGCGCCCATGGTTTGCATGACCGGACCATTGGTTACCGGATTCACGTATTCCATCAGCACACCATCGTAGGGCGATCCGTCGGTGCTACTGGCGTACTTGATCAGGGCATCGTAGGTTGGCTCCCACTCATACTTGAACATGGGGCTATATCCTTTTTCCCACTTGCCGCCACCGGGAGTAAGACCGGCGTTGCCCCAGGTCCTGGTCATGTCGTCAACGGGGTATGTTACGGGTTCACTTAAGTCCGGGTGGACCTCGAAGAAGTTTGCCTCCATCGCGTTGACAAAGGGTATGTCTAATCCGTCCTGCCAGATGCAGTGAGTGCCACTGGCTTCAACCCCGTGCTCGTGCCACGTGCCATTAGGCGTTAGTACAAAGTCGTTTTCGCCAAGTGTCATCTTATGACCATCTACAACCGTGTAGGCGCCCTGACCTTCCATGATAAACCGGATCGCCGATGCCGAATGCCGGTGTGCTGTGGCTACCTCACCCGCGTTCATCACCTGCAAACCGGCGTATAACCAGCCAACGGCGGCAGATACATCAGTACGTCCGGGGTTGTTTAAGTAGATAACACGGCGACCGGCTTTTTCAGCTGACACCAGATCAACCGAGCGCAACACGTGCTCACGCAGATCTTTGTAACGCCACACCACCGGCACGGATTGGCTTTTCGGTTCCCAGGGCTCTATTTTGTTGGCTACTGTCCAGAGTGCACCGGCGCTGAACTGTTCAAGTTCCTTGTAGTATTGCAGCAACTCAGGGGTGTCTTCGACGTTGGCACGCCCGACAACATCCTCTCGATGGTTCTCATGAGGTTTGTTCACTGAGGTCTCCCTTAATCCCAAACACAAGGTAAGGATGAATCAGCTATATTTCGAAAGCAAGGCATATTTTCGAAAATTCTTGTGTTGCCATCTGATTGGCATTTGACCATAGTGTCTGCGTACCACGGGCCACGACCCTTACTTATATAAACACCGGCTTATATATATACCAGCTGGCCGGAGCGCCGATGACCCTTGCAGACAAGGCCTATCACTCAATACGCAATGACATTATCCGTGGCGAATTATCAGCGGACAAGCCGCTGCGCATGGCTGATCTTAGCAAGCTCTACGAGATGGGTTTCTCGCCGCTGCGCGAGGCACTGAACCGGCTGCAATCCGAACGGCTGGTAATTGCCGAGGCGCTGCGCGGGTTTCGGGTGGCGCCGCTTTCACTGGCCGAATTACACGATGCCACGCAATCGAGAATTCTTATTGAAACCGATGCGCTGCGGGCATCTATCAACAACGGCGACGATGCCTGGGAGGCCGGTATTGTCTCGGCGCTGCACTCGCTTAAGTTGCAGGTAGCGAAAAAAGGCAAAAACGCCGATATCCGGGAACTTGAAGATCGCCACCATGCGTTCCACCTGTCTCTGCTGGCAGCCTGTAACTCACCGTGGAGGCTGGAATTTTTTGAACGCCTGTACGCCGCCTGCGAACGCTATAGAATTCCGATACTGCTTGAAGCCGCCAGCCACACCTCCGGCAGAGACATGCAGGCTGAACACAGCGCACTGGCCGATGCGACACTGGCCAGAGATACCGATAAGGCAACAGCGCTGCTGCAAAAACACTATATGGCAACAGCAGAATTTATCAGCTCACGAATGCAGCCCGACGAAAGACGCGATGACACGCAAAACAACAGGGGCACGGCAGGCGGAAGATAAATGACGCGACTTCTGATGATCTGCGTAAGCAGAACACTTTCCTTTTTATGTGCCTCGCCACACGGTGACGACCCGAAACATGAGTGAGGCAATTATCCAGTTACCGGCAATGAACCATGGTTGCGAAAAGAATAAGTATCACAACGAAGACAAATGGACTTGTGTTGCGTCGCAAGCACACCTGATTGGATTTGAAATAATCCCTGCACTGCTCTAATCTGGCGACAAGATGTGTTTGTTTCACTGAAGCGCACTGAGCAATTTAACAGAGGATTCGAAGCCGGATCTTCTGTCCTCAACTGGAGAAGACCATGAAATCATTAAAAAACGGCCTCATTGTTTCAGCGATTGCAATGACCGCAATCGCGAGCCATTCTCACGCCTCTGACAAAGTGCTGACCATGTCTCATTGGGCCGGACCAAAGCATGCCATGGCAACCAAAGTACATCCCTGGTTTAACGAACAGCTATCACAATGCTCTGGCGGCAGCCTCACGGTCAAACTGGAAAACGGCCTGGCGCCACCACCCGCTCAATACGACACCATTAGAGACGGCGTTGCCGACATTGGCTGGATTGTTCACGGCTACACCAAGGGCAAGTTCCTGACCACAAAAATGATCGAATTGCCTGGTCTGCCCGGCAACGCAGAATCAATGTCAGCTGCATTCCAGATGACTCATGAAAAATTCTTTGCCGCGGCAAAAGAAGCCAAGGGAGTGGAGGTACTGGCCAATTTTGTTCATGGGCCGGGACTGGTCAACACTGCCGAAAAAATCACTTCGTACAAACAACTCGAGGGCAAGAAAATCCGTGTTGGCGGCGGCGTTGCCAATGCCGTTGGCACGGCACTTGGAGTCTCCGGTGTAAATATGCCGGCACCATCAGTCTACGAAGCAATATCATCCGGTGTAGCAGATGGCGTATTTTTCCCCGCAGAGACTTTGTACTCGTTCAAAATCAATGAACTAACCAAGTACTCGTTTAAAAATCC
>CAKZVB010000242.1 GCA_937922015.1 uncultured Granulosicoccaceae bacterium | reverse complement strand
CAAGGGCATATTTGTTGAACTTAAAGATGAAGCATATTTTTCACAAGTTAGTGTTGCTTTTGGTGCAGTTCAATGGCCAAACGAACAAGACTTTAGCAACGACACTCTATATATTTTGGGATCAACTATTTCCACTTAACGTCCAGCTCAATCGCAATTTATGCGATGGCCTAATTGCCATACACTGCGAGCTTGCGAGCATGGCAATTTGGACAGCGCGTAAATTGTCGATTTGCAGTTGCTTGTTATACGCATTCTCACTGCTCGCCTTCGTATGGTTGCAAATCTGCAAAATCGTAAATGTTTTTTATGTACTCCCTGCCTTTTATGTCTCTTGCATATGCCTGTACCTCTAATTGCTTGTTTGAGGCAATATAAATATCTGTTCTCATCTCTTCGATTGCCCCACTCTCAAGACCATGCTGAGAGAGTAACCGAGGAAGCCACTCTTTATAATAGTTTATGCTCTTGGTAATTCGGGCACTAAAGAGTGGAATAACTTTATCTTCAGGGTAAAGCCAAAAAATGGAGATTTTCTTACCGTTGGCTTCACGCGCCAATTCCTTTAGTTCTTTAAACACAAATTCACCATCAACATAGTTCTCGAAACTCACGTAGGAATGAGTGAAATTGTGCGAGAGTGATTTTATGTTTTTTAGTTTCATATTCTCGTATAACAGCGTTATTCAGTGTCAAGCAGACGTGTTTAAACACGTCTGCCTGACGTATATCCACGGACCCACACCCACTCTATTCCAGCTATATTACCATGCATTTCAATCTCTTACCCCGATAATCCATCATTACCCAGCCGGGAAAAATACTCAAAAAGAAACTTATTACTTGATTTCCCACATGGTCAAGCGGTGCCCGCCACAATTGATACAGTATCAACTTGTGCAAGACTCTGGAATTTGGTGGGCACTGCCAGACAGTAGTCCTATTTTTTTTACCATCTACCCGGTTAACAAGTTATACAACCGCAAAAACCTAAGAACTGTAAGCAGCCACATCACAACAATTTGTAAGATAAATCTTACATGCTGCTAGTTCTACGTGTTATCAACAACGGGATTAGACAGCTGAATACTTCTAACGGTATACCTAACTAACTTGATAGTCCTGTCAGGGACATTCACCTCAGTTATCTTTAAAACAAAGCCAACACCTTAACCAACCTACACGACAACAACATCAGCCAGTTCAGAAGGCAGCCATCAGATGACAGAAGACGGACTTGGATGTGTGTTTCCGTCCCCCGAGCGCTACAAGCGCTGTTATCTCAAACAAAGTGACGCCCATCAGGACCTCCCCACCAACAGCATCTGCCTTGTTTTTTGAAATCCCCCGGAGTCGGGACAAAGCGCCAGGGATGGCGCGTGAGCGCCAGCAGCACAGGGATGTGCGTCTGGCGCGGCCCGACGGAGGGGGATTTCAAAAAATTCCGAAGGAACCCGAAGGGCAAGGCAGCAGCGGATAAAACATAAGGAGAATTTTGGTTACTTTTCTTCTCTTTTGAAAAGTGACTCGTACTGCCAGGGACTGGCTTCGAAAAAACGCCAGGGATGGCACGCCTAATCAGCTGCCAGAGCAGAACGCCAGAGCAGCCGATAAAGCAGAACGCAAGAGCAAAAAACAAAAAACAACAACCCCCTCACCCATCCTCCTGCTCTATCTCAATCGCTATTCTCATCAAATCCGACAAGCTGGACGCCCCCAGCTTGGTTTTCAAAATAGACGCTATATTTGCAACAGTCTTATAACTGACGTGCAATTTATCGGCTATTTCTCCATGCCGCAGGCCCTGCCCGATACACTGTAGAATCTGATATTCACGAGAAGATAAGTTTGACAGCGGATTAGAGCGGCGGCCGGACTTCATCGTTGCAAGCTTCTCGGCAAGTGATTGCTCGAGATAAATTTCACCATCCAGAATCGAGTTAACCGCGGTAATAAGATCTTCCGGTCGACTGGTTTTTGTCAGATACCCGTGAGCGCCTGCTTCCAGCGCGCGAGCAGCCATAATTGGATCATCGTGCATGCTGAAGATAAGTATTTTCGATGCTTCGGCTCTGGCCAGCAGTCGCGGTATCATTGCAAGCCCGCCGGGACCGGGCAACGTCAGATCCAGTATTATGATTTGAGGGTTATGGCTCTCGGCAAGCTGATAGCCCTCTTCCTCCGTGCGGGCTTCGTGAATAGAATCAAAACCGCATTCTTTCAACATGAGCCGACAGCCGATATGCGTTATTGCATGGTCGTCAATGACAAGGGCATTCATGAAGCGGACGTTCCACTGTCATTGCGAGCTTCGGTGTCTGTATAAATGGTCTCTGTCATGGTACTTTCTGCAGATTCATCCCCCTCGTTTAACGCACTCTCCGGTATCCAAGCGGTGACTGTTGTACCCGAATTTGAATCTGATCTCACACTAAACCTGCCCCCGAGAATAGCCACCCGCTGGCGCATCCCGTCAAGCCCGCGTCCCGGAGTAGACTGCGACGAAATACCGTGGCCGTCATCGACAATTTCCAACAGAATAGAGCCGGTTTCGTCTAGTTGCAATGTGATGGTGATGAGTGTCGGTGCACCATGGCGTATGGAATTAGTCAGGCATTCCTGCGTCAAACGATAAATCGTCAGATCGACAGTTTCACCGAATGTCGTCTTTGATTCCGGCAGCATAACCCTCCAGTCTATAATGACTTCATCGTTTGGAAAACTCTCGACAAGGTCTTCCAGTACCGCTTCCAGCGGCAACACGCCAATAGACATCGGACGCAGCCTCTTTAACATTGACCGGCTGTGCTGCTGTAGACGGTTAGTGATAGAAAGTATACTTTGCGCACGCTCTGACAATTGCTCAGACAGTTCCGGGTCTGCCTTGGCGGCACTGGTGCTTATTGTCAACGCATCCACACGGATACCAAACAGACAGGGTCCGAACTCATCATGTAAGTCCAGCGCTATCGACTTGCGTTCATTGTCCTGCAGATTGATCATCTGTCTGCCAAGTCGGTCTTTTTCGTTGGTTGTGTATTCAAGCGTGCCTGCCAGCGCGTTAAATTTTTCTGCGATTTTTCGCAGATCAGGTACAGGCACTACCGGTAAACGTATATCGTATCGACCCTGCTCTAAACCCTCCAGTCCGGCTGAGATAATCGCTATCGGGGCAAGTGCGCGACCCAGTAAAAAGTAAATTACCACCAGCAGCGCACCAAATGCCAGAGCCAGCAGTACCAGCATTTCCCGCACATCGGTCCAGACTTCGTTAATTTCATCAGATGGTTCTGTCGAGATATCGAGTGTGCCGTACCGGGTCAGACCCTGCCCGATCGGCAACGAAATACGAATAGTCTCTGGTGCGACCAGTCGATAAAACCATTCCGGTGCGTCGGCTTCATCAGCCAGTGTTGGTTCGACAATATTACTGCGTAAGGGATTACCCAATGCATCGGTCAACGTGAGGCGGGCATGCCGCGCCGGTGGCAACGACTGCTGCAGGCCTCTCATGATATCGGCAGGGTGTTTGGATGCAAGTCGCGATAGGATCATCGACAGAGCAAATTCACGTGCGAAATCGACGTTTGAATTAACTTCTTCTTCAACGGCCGCACGTGCATTGACAACGAGTGTCCAGGTGGCAAAGGCCATGATTCCAAGATGCAGCGGGATAAACAACGCCATTACCCGGGCACGCAGAGACATTTGTGAAGGTATTCGCATAATGTTGCTTTGGTGGTTATGGGAACATCCGCCAACTGGCACGCACTTACAGGCTGGCCTGCCGACATTAAAGAACATACCACGGTTACACGAAAATAGCAGAGCGCGCAGCTATCCCGATACCGTTTGTGTTGCTGTTCAGTATGTCGCTAGATCCGGTATCTGGCACAGCCAGTCAGACTTTATAAGCTGATTAAATCCGCCACATTCAACACATTTTGTTATTGGCAAATTAATTCAGACTCCATTCAGAGATCGATCCCTACTATAGGCTCGAACCTACATGGAGCGAATGAAAATGAAACCCGATACTCAACACAAAAAACAGCCGCTGACACTCGCAGTCGCTACCCTGGTGCTGACCTTCTGCGGCACTACTGCCATTGCCGGCGACACCCGCACTTTTACCGATTACGCAAGAGTTACACACGTTGAGCCGGTCTATCGCTACGTTACTGTCAACACTCCTCAACGAGTGTGTACACCACAATATCGAGACCATCATTCGACATATTCAGTTCAGCAACACCACAACAACCGGCAGCGCCAGAGACACCACAACCGACAACATGCCAACAACAGACATGACTCTACCGGCGCGGTATTTATCGGTGGATTGATCGGCGGCGCTATCGGGCGGGAAGTCTCAAAATCTGTTAACGGTCGATCCAGCGTGGGCGCAACCGTAGCCGGTGCGGTGATCGGATCTACCCTTGCAAGTGCCGGCAGCCGTGGAAATCATCGTGGCAACTATGGCAACAACCGTCGTCACGGTACGTCGCCACAACAGCATCACCATCGGTCAGATCACTCGACAAGATCCCACCAGCGCCGGGACTATGGCCACCCGCAGCAACGCTGCACAACCACCACACACACCAGCAAAGAAAAACGCGCTGACGGTTACCGGGTAACCTATATGTACAAGGGAAATACCTTTAAGACCCACATGCATCACCATCCCCGACAGCGGATCCCGGTTCAGGTATCACTGTCTCCGTTGCGGTAGATCCCGGCAATCGAAAGCCGCACTTACTGCAAAAAAACGCTTTTTCAGCGCCGATACAGTCCAAAGTACAGTAATCGGCGCTGAACTCCCTGTTTTTGTAGCCGTTAAACTGCCGGTCAGCCATAATCCGATAGACTGTTGTTTTCAACGTATGCGGATAATCACTGCCAACACGGCGGAGTAAGATTTTGAACATGTTCGGTAAACCTGCCTGGTTGTATTTCTGGTTTTCACTTGCCAGCAGCGCTGCTGCGGGCGTTTGTGCCGCGAATGACTGTGAACCGGTCGATCGTCAGGCCAGTATCAATAAGGTACTGGCAGATCACGCTGGCGGCAAAGTACTTAAGGTCGATGAACGTATTGATGGCAAGGGGTGCGTTGAACTTGAAATCAGAATACTTATCAACGGTACCGTCAAAGCGGTGGTGATTTCCGGAAATATTTCTGCGTAAACCCGTCACAAACAGGAGCTATCATGCGCGCACTGATCATAGAAGATGAAGATACGCTACGAACGCAAATAGTCGACAAACTACAGGCCGAAGGATTTGCCATTGACGCCACCGGCGATGGCACAGAGGGCCTTTACCTTGCCCGCGAGATGCCGGTTGATGTGGCGGTTATCGATCTGGGGCTGCCGGGCATAGACGGCATGGAGATTATTCGCACCATACGCGACGAAGGCCATCTCTACCCGATTCTGATCCTCACCGCCAGAGACCGCTGGCAAGACCGTGTCGAAGGCCTGGAGGCAGGTGCAGACGACTACCTGGGCAAACCCTTTCATCTGGAAGAACTGCAAGCCCGTATCCGCGCCCTGTTGCGCAGGGTTGGCGGCTGGGCCCATCCGGTCCTGGAGTTCAGTAACATGAAAATCGAAACACGTGAGCAGCAGGTAACCGTAGATTCTGAGCCAGTCTCACTGACAGCCTATGAATATAAAGTGCTGGAATATCTGGCAATTCATGCAGGCGAAGTGATCTCCAAGCCCGCACTGCTCGATCACTTGTATGAAGAAAACACCGAGCGCGATACCAACGTACTGGAAGTATTTGTACGCCGGCTACGCCGCAAACTGGACCCCGAAAACACGCTCAACCCCATTGAAACACTGCGCGGACGCGGTTACCGATTCGCCCTTGAGCGCGCCAGCATGAGCGAAGACACCAAGTAGCCTGCAAATGAACTCCATCGCGGTACGTCTGCTGCTGGCAGCCACCCTGGTCATGGCGCTATTTATCGGCCTGACCACCTTTGCAATTCAACACACCGTCGACCAGCGCTCAGAGCTTGCACGCTTCGAGCGCATGCAAGGTCAGATCTACGCCCTGCTGGGTGTGACCAGCATCAACCCCGGAGGCAGAATTGAAATCAGTTCGGCCGATCTGCCAAATGCACTCATGCAGCAGCCGATGTCCGGTATCTATGCCGAAGTCAGAGATACTAACGTTAATCAAGTCTGGCAATCCCCTTCCCTGACCGACGAATTACCAAGCAGCAGCGAAGGTGAAATCGGTCAATGGAAATTCTCCAGTGAAAGCCACCCGACCATGGGCAATCTATTTATACTGCGCTTTGCCGTAGAGTGGCTATTGCCCAACGGAGATCTCACCGCTTATCAATTCGTTGTTGGCGATAGTCGCAAGGACTTCGACAAACAACGCGACGAATTTAACCGCAACCTGTGGACGGCCATGCTCAGCATGGGTGCCCTTTTATTGATGTCTATCGCACTTATTCTGGCGTGGGGCTTAAGTCCGTTACGCAGAATATCGCGCCAGCTGAATCAGATTGAAAACGGCGACCGTGAAAATCTACCTGCCAATGTACCGGTGGAACTGCACCCGTTAACCAGCCGCATAAACACACTGATCGCCAGTGAACGCAACAGACAAAAAAGATACCGCCACACCATCGATGATCTTGCTCACAGCTTAAAAACACCGCTTAGCGTGCTGCGAAACATTCGCGGCAACAACGAGACACAGAGCGCGCCTGACGACACAAGCTATGGCGACACCGGCTATGGCAACACATCAAAGGAACTACAACGACAGGCAGACCGGATGGAGCAGATTATCCAGTATCATATTAAACGTGCCGATGCAGGCACCCAACGCCTGCTAACCAGACCGACCGATCTATACACACCTGCCACCAGAATCATTCGTTCACTGGAAAAAGTCTATCGCGATCACTCAATTCGTTTTCACAACCACATTGCAGAGACCGACCGGATTCGACTGGAAGAAGCAGACCTGATGGAGATACTGGGTAATCTGCTGGAAAACGCCTGCAAGTATGGCGCAGTAAACATCAGACTGGGCTGTACCCACACTGCTGACAAGACGACAGTCAGCATAGACGACGACGGCCCGGGCTTTCCGGAAGGCATGCAGAACAAACTGACCAAACGCGGTGTACGGGCAGATACCCATAAAGAAGGTCAGGGTATCGGGCTTGCGATAAGCAAAGACCTGATCGAAAACTACGGCGGCACGTTGCTTCTGCAAGACAGTGACTTAGGTGGCGCAAGGGTACTCTTTTCGCTACCTAAAACCAGCCGCTAGTGTATGGACCGCACAATTTAAGGTTCACACGCATGGTTCAATTAAACCGCCATCGCCTATCACGCAACGATCACTTCGCCCGTCGGCTTTGTTATTGACCCTGTCCGAACCGGCAAAGCCTGGTTCTAAATAACCGGCTTGCCAGGTCACCAAAGACCACCAATCAATCTCACGTCACATTCTTTTGCGTATCAACCAACAACTTGTACCGGCACTCACCTTATATCTGCTACACTACGCGCTTAGCTCCAGAAAGGTGACACGTTGCCGACTTAACGCCTAGACGTACCGGATAAACGCTTCTCACCTTGCACCCAATTTACCGGTGCAATTCTGCAAAACCGCTTACTACAGCCCCGCGTATCGCTGATTTGATGCTATACGCCTTTGCCGGCAACGGCACACACCATCGAAACACAAACTATATGTCATTTGATTCACTCGGCCTTTCCGATGCCTTGCTGCGTGCTCTGCACGATCAGGGTTATGACCAGCCCACTCCTATTCAGTCACAAGCCATCCCGCCAATTCTTGAAGGCCGGGATGTCATGGCAAGCGCCCAGACAGGCACCGGCAAAACCGCAGGCTTTACCCTGCCAATGCTGGAAATTCTCAGCGAATCCCGCGAGGCAGGTTCTGCCCGCCCGCTTCGCGCACTAGTGTTGTCGCCCACACGGGAACTTGCTGCCCAGATTGGCGAAAACGTGACTGCCTACGGTCGACATCTGGATATAAAATCCGCCACCGTATTCGGCGGCGTGAGCATTAATCCGCAAACCGATAAACTTCGACGAGGGGTCGATGTATTAGTCGCCACTCCGGGTCGCCTGCTGGACCATGCCGGGCAAGGCAATATTGATTTATCTACCGTAAATTACTTTGTACTGGACGAAGCAGACCGTATGCTGGACATGGGCTTTATTCACGATATAAAACGTGTTCTAAAATTATTGCCCGCAAAAAGCGAACGTCAGAACTTACTATTCTCAGCCACCTTTTCCAAAGACATTCAGCGTCTGGCCGGCCAGCTCCTCAATGACCCGGTAATGATTGACGTAGCGCCTAAAAACTCTACCGCAGATCGCATAGACCAAAAGGTTTATCCAGTGGATAAGGCTCGTAAAAAAGATCTGCTGGCGGGCCTGATTCTGGACAATGACTGGGGACAGGTATTGGTCTTTACCCGCACCAAGCACGGTGCTAATCGACTGGTACAACAGTTGATGAAATATAACATCACCGCCGCTGCCATCCATGGCAACAAAAGCCAGGGGGCCCGCACGCGCGCATTGGCTAACTTCAAAAGCCACGATATTCAGGTTCTGGTCGCCACCGATATAGCTGCACGTGGTCTTGATATCGCACAATTGCCGCACGTGGTGAATTACGAACTACCCAACGTGCCGGAAGACTACGTACACCGTATCGGTCGCACAGCGCGTGCCGGTCATTCAGGAGTTGCTGTCTCACTGGTGTGCGGCGAAGAGCGCAAACTACTGACAGATATCGAGCGATTGTTAAAGCGCGACATTCCAAAGACTATCGTTGAAGGTTTTGAGCCAAGTCAGGCTGACGCCAACGAGCCGCTTATCGACAAATCATTCCGCGGGCGCAACAGTGGTGGTCAGCGAAACAATCAGGGCAACCGTTCCGGACAAGGCCAGGGATCGGGTCGTGGCTCGCAGGGCGGGCGCGGCGGGCAAAGTCGCCGGCAAGGCAACGGCGGCCGCAGAGCCGCTTCTTAAGCACTTTATAAAACCATGGGGTGGTCATCAGACTGCCCTTTTTTGCTTTGCAGTCGCGGCACTCACTTTGTCGGGCTATCCTGTCTAAAAACCAAGCACATCTGCAGTCCCGCCATAGCCGCCAGCCGAGCCCTGGCGGTATTGTCCGGCGCCATGATTTTCACTTATCTTCTGCGCCATGCCGCTTTGCTCTAGAATGAAGGTTTAGAATCTAAAAAGAACCAGAATCCGCCGGAGAATTTCTATGACTGAAGCTGCCATCGTCTCAACCGCCCGCACACCAATCGGTCGTGCATTTCGTGGCGGATTAAACAACATTAAGTCCCCGACACTAATGGCCCACGCCATCCGCCATGCAGTCGATCGAACCGGCGTTGACCCGGCCGAAATTGATGATGTCCTCATCGGCACAGTACTGACCGGTGGCACAGCGGGCAGCAACATCGCCCGCCTGGCAAGTCTGGCCGCCGACCTGCCGCCAACCGTTTCAGCGCAGACCATTGATCGTCAGTGCTCATCGGGATTAATGGCAATAGCCACCGCCGCCAGACAGATTATTGTCGACGGCATGCAGGTCTGCGTTGCAGGCGGACAGGACAACATTTCCGCCATTCAGCACCAGTACCTTGGCTGGGTTGCCGAGGAGTCAGACCCCAACGTCACCGCCAAATCAGAACATGCCTATATGCCGATGCTAAAGACCGCAGAGTACGTCGCTGATAAATACTCCGTCAGTCGGGAGCAGCAGGACGAGTACGGCCTTGCCTCACAACAACGCACCGCCGCAGCGCAAGCCGCAGGTTTATTTGATGATGAAATTGTACCGATTAGCGCAACTAAAAAAATTGTCGACAGGGAAACCAAAGAAGTCAGTTATGAAGACGTTACCCTGACAAAAGACGAAGGCAACCGTCCCGAGACCACACTAGAGAGCCTGCAAGGTCTCAATGCCGTCATTGAAGGCGGCAGCGTTACCGCGGGCAACGCCAGTCAGCTTTCAGACGGTGCCTCTGCCTGCGTGGTGATGAATCGAAAGTTAGCCGAACAACGCAATGAAAACGTCCTGGGAATATACCGCGGCATGGCCGTAGCCGGCACCGAGCCGGAGCAAATGGGGATAGGACCGGTATTCGCCATCCCGAAACTACTAAAGCAACACGGCCTGAAAGTCAGTGACATTGGCCTGTGGGAATTAAACGAAGCCTTCGCCGTGCAATGCCTGTACTGCAGAGACTTTCTGGAGATAGACCCTGCCACCTACAACGTAAATGGCGGCGCAATCTCAATCGGTCACCCCTATGGCATGACCGGCGCCAGAACCACCGGGCACGCGCTGATAGAAGGCAGACGCCGTGGTGTAAAGTACGCGGTAGTAAGCATGTGCATAGGCGGAGGCATGGGCGCTGCAGCGTTGTTTGAAATTGCCTAGGAGCCTGCGGCAGAACCTCTGCTACTGCGAACGCGCCCTGACGGTGCGCCCAAGGCGATAGTAATTATCAATCATTTTCGTTACGTACGAATGACTATGCGCCTCAAATGATCGTACCATCATTTACTAAGACAAGGGCCCTCGCCATGGCACATTCTCGCTACGCAGACTTCTACCGCGCAGACTACCAGTAAAAGTCGAAACAGATGCGTTCAAATGTACAGGGCGCATCTGTAATGGCGTGTCTTTCCTAACCGATGAAAATTGCAACAACGTGGAGTTCAAGTTAACTTTGCAGGTTGCCTGCCTTCTTTTTAATAGTATTTAAAGTGGATGTCCGGTTGGTGCTCTTATTATAATCCTGCGGTACCGTCATCGGCATTCCAGAATATACGCCATCGAATCCGGTTAAATCTTGTGATCAATTCCGAAATTAGCGTGCACCCACCGAATTTCAGCGCTACTATACGCGGCCCGATCAACGCCAAGCCCACGATATTTTGGAAACTCCAGTAAAAACAAACACCAACAAGCTCAGGCGCGCCCTGCAGTTGGCCCTGTGTGGACTAGTAATCCCGGCGATAATTGCATGCTCAGCGGATAGCGATTGCAGCCCTGATGCAGATTGTCTTATATCAGAGTCACAGAACCCGGAGTCACTACAACCTCAGATCGACAGCTCAGCTGCTGTCGGCAACAGACAGTACACGGTTGATGACATAAACCATGTCATTGTAGTGACTGGTCAATCTAATGTAGAAGCGCCATTGACGGCATTCGATCCTGCACTTGATTACCCGGATTCCCGCGTTTTCGCTTTCACGGACTCCGGCTGGAAAGTCGCAGACTTACACCAGGTGTGGGATGAAAATGCTCACCCCGGCAATCATTCACTGACAAACCCGAATCAATCACCAAATAACAACTTTGTCTTTCACTTTGGCAAATCTTTAGCTAACACTGATCCGGACGCCGTACCTGCTTTCATTGTACTTGCAGCGCCCGGCAAGGGCATAGCCAACTGGGATTTTGAATCGCCGTTTTATCTAAAAATGCGCAATAAGATCAGCAACGCATTGGCTCAATTACCAAACAAAGACACCATCGACGTGATGCTGTGGCATCAGGGTGAAAGCGATTCTCAATATGAAGGCACATCTGACCCTGATGCGACCGAGTTTACTGATGTCGACTCATACGAATACACAAACTACTACGCTTTAAAACTGCGCAATGTAATTCAGAACTTCAGATCAGAATCATGGGCACAGCCCGAACTGCCGTTCATCTGCGGTGAAACTCGTGTCTCCTTTCGAGTCAACCGTCGATTGATAGAGCTCAACGACGATAACGATCCAAACACCGCATGTGTTTATACCACTGATTTACCTTACCGGCTTTCTGATCCGAGTGGCGCACATTTTTCAGCCGCCGGTCTTCGCGAACTCGGTCAGCGTTATATGGATGCCTACCTCAGCATAATTAACAGGTAGGCGCTAATCAGTCCTCTAGACGTTCTACTCTTGCAGTTGCTTTGACGTTCTGTTCTTGCAGCTGCCTTGACGTTCTGCTCTAGCGTGCTGCTCTGACGATCTGTTCTTGCAGCTGCTCTGGCGGTCTGCTCTTGCAGCTGCTCTGGCGTTCTGCTCTGGCGTTCTGCTCTTGCAGCTAAGTAGGCGTGCCATCCGTGGCGTTTTTTCGAAGCCAGTCCC
>CAKZVB010000241.1 GCA_937922015.1 uncultured Granulosicoccaceae bacterium | reverse complement strand
GCTGCACTGCGGATGTCACTATTGTTGAGACACAAGGTTTGCCTTACTGGTATACGGAGGAAGGATCACAACTACATCTGTCACAGGCAACAGAAGTCTACGCTGCCACACTGCCCAGTGGCAGAGTGAGTGTGCTAAAGCAACTGGAGCAGATTTTACCTAACATTAAACCTGCAGACAGCGTGCTTTGGTCGGGCTTTGCAGATGGCAGTGCGCTGGTTGAAGTCCCGGCTCTGCTGATTAATGGCCCGGTCCTGGGGGGCGGCGCGCCACAGATTCCGCTTGGTGCTAAACCGCTGGCGGAAAATCAAACCTTTGCGGCATTGCTGGGCACAGAGCAGCGTGCGGTAATTTCGCAGCTGGCCTCTGAAAGACAGTCGGTAGCGGCAGTATTCGGTGTCAGATCACTTCCCGATGCCGACTCCTGGATCACCACACACGCGGGTGAAGCGCGAGGTGAAGGTGCGCGCCGTATTCCTGATCGACAGGAGTCGCTGAATCTCCTGCGCGACGGCGTGATCGGGTCTTTTGCACCGTTGCTTTCGGCTGCGGCATTAACCAATACACAAGTACCGATGACGCAAGCCATGGTGACATTAGTCTCCGGTATTCTGGGCGCAGATGTCGCCGCCGCTGGCAGACGTCTGGACACCATTGGCATCAACGTAAGTGATATCGATTCTGCGCGCATGGCTATGGACAACATTGCAACGGGTAAAAGCTGATGGATGCAGATCTGCAATCTGTGGCTGCCGCAAGGCGCTGTGCAGATACGGCGTTTAGCGCCTACCAGAAATTCCTCGGCACAGATCCTTCACAGGTCGATGCCATTGTCGACGCCATGGCACGCGCTATAGAGCCACAGGCGAAGCGGCTTGGCGCGATGGCGGTTGAAGAAACCGGCTATGGAAATGTTGCCGATAAAAGAATAAAAAATCTTTTTAATGCCTTGTCTGTTGCCGACTGGCTGCGCGACGTGACAACACTGGGGTTATTGTGGAGTGACGAGTCGACAAAAGTAGCCGCCTTCGGTGAGCCGATGGGGGTGGTAGCTGCTTTGATACCGGTGACCAACCCTACCTCCACCATCATTTATAAAGTGTTATCTGCGGTGAAAGCCGGTAATGCCATTGTCTGTGCGCCGCATCCGCGTGGTGTTAAGTGTGGTATTGAAACGGTAAACATCATGGCGGCAGCTGCTGAACAACTGGGCGCTCCCAAAGGCCTCATTCAGTGCCTTGACCAGGTGACTCAGCAAGGCACCGCAGAACTGATGAGTCATCGGCGTACCTCTGTAGTGATGGCCACCGGTGGTCCGGCTATGGTGAAAGCGGCTTATTCATCGGGGAAACCCACGCTTGCTGTAGGGGCGGGCAACGTGCCGTGTTATGTGCACTCAAGTAAGTCTGCAGAACTTGCCGAGGTAGCAGAGCAAATAGTGACCTCAAAGTGCTTTGACTACGGCACTGCCTGTGTATCTGAGCAGGCCGTTATTGCAGATAAAGAGATTGCGCGTGAGTTACGCCATGAACTGAAACTGCACGGCGGTTATTTCTGCACACCGGCCGAGGCGGATCGACTGGCGGACGTTATATTTGCCGGTAAGCAAGCAATGAATTCTGACTTTGTTGGTCAGTCTCCGCAGCGTCTGGCAGAGGCGGCCGGTTTTTCAATACCACCACGCACCAGGATACTGATCTCTGAAGAAACACAAATCGGCTGGCAGCGCCCGTTGTCTGCAGAAAAACTAAACCCGGTGCTGGCGTTTTATGAGGCGCGTGATACCGAACACGGCATTGGTTTATCGCACGAGATTGCAAAGTTCGAAGGCTGGGGTCATTCCTCGGTTGTACACTCAAATGATCCTGAAGTTGTCGCAAGCTTTGCATCAGTACCTACCGGTCGTGTACTGGTGAATACGCCGGCGATTATCGGCGGCATGGGGTATTCAACAGATCTTGAACCAAGCTTTATGCTGGGTACCGGTACGTGGTCCGGATCGATCACTTCAGACAATGTAACCGCACTGCATTTGATCAACATTAAAAGAGTCGCGTATGAGTGCAGGCCGTGGCGTGATATTTACGAGCAATACGGAGAACACGCGTGAGCGACATCGTAATACGGGCGTTGATGCAGATAGACAATCTGCAGCCTAAATTCGCTGCCTACAACGGAGCCACGGTGCAGGGTTCTATTCCGTTGTCAGGGGATACAATATTAGTTGGTGAGTTTGCTCCCGGTAATGAAGTGTTTACTTTGATTGATCGGGCGTTGAAGGCAAGCTCGGTAGAGGCGACTTCACAGCTGGTCGAAAGAGAGTTTGGATTTTTTATTCTGCGTTCACCATCCAACGCCGAGGTCAGCGCCGCGCGCGATGCCATACTGGCAGAGTTGGGTGCCTCAATGTCTGATCGACTCAAACCATCGATTGCCAATACACAGATTATCAACTCGGTTGAACCCTACCAGGCTCAATTGCTCAATAAGTGGCGTAAAGGATCATTGCTGGTACCCGGACAGACGCTGGGTATTGTTGAATGCGAACCGGCGGCTTATATCTCTATTGCCTGCAACGAGGCAGAAAAAGCCGCAGAGATCGATATTGTCGAGGTCAGAGCGGTGGGTCGCTATGGCCGGTTGTTTTTTTCCGGCTCTGAAAATTCGGTAATCACTGCCATGGCTGCTGCCGTATCGGCCATTGAGGCGGTGGACGGTCAGTCGGTCGCATGACAACCGTACACAATAACCGTCGTGTGATCGGGTCTGAACATATAGAGCAGGCCAGACAGCGCGGACGCATTGTGTTTGAAATTCTGCCGGGTGATATTGTCACTTCACTGGCTGCCGAGACCGCTCAGCGACTGGGTATAAAGTTACTGGATGGCCCGCTGGAGAAGCCGTCTTATCCGCGCACCGATGGTAAAACAGCACTGCGCAGGGGGCTTTACCGCCGCTCTGCAAAATGGGTGGCTCCGGTAGTGCAGCATCACAAAAACGCACAGCGATTCGCTAAAATCGCGATAGTAGGGGCCGGTGGTGTAGGGTCGAACATAGCGCATCTCGCCGCCAACAACGATATCGCCAGTGAGATTGCACTGATCGATATTGCCCCGGGCGTGGCAGAGGCCATTGCATTGGATTTGAATCACTGCAGTGGTATTACTCGCTCCGGCACGCGGGTGACCGGCAGTACCCGACTTTCAATGCTTGCAGATGCCTCTGTGGTTATTGTTACAGCGGGCCGTGCAAGATCACCGGGCATGACACGCAGTGATCTGATTGATGTGAATAAACGCGTTATTCATTCTGTGGGTGATGTGATAAAAACACAGGCTCCGCAAGCTGTAGTTATCGTGGTCACCAATCCGCTTGATGAGATGACTGTTGAAATGCTGCGGGTGACAGAGTTTCCCCGTGAGCGCGTACTTGGTATGGCCGGTACGCTCGATAGCAGCCGCTTTAGACATTCGCTGGCGCTGGCTGCCAATGTAACACCGGCTGATGTTGAAGCCATCGCACTTGGCAGCCATGGTGATGAAATGGTGCCGGTCACGTCACTGGCAAAGATCAAAGGCAGGCCGGTCAGCGATTTTTTATCCGATGAAAAAATAGCTGCATGTGTTAAAGATGCAATCACTGGTGGCGGGCAGGTTGTTGCGCTTAAGAAAACCGGCTCTGCAACCATCGCCCCCGCACATGCGAGTATCGAGTTACTCGATACCATGCGTGGTGCCACATCCGGGGCAGTACCGGTTTCGGTCATGCTGGAGGGAGAATTTGGCCTGGACAATGTGGTTCTGGGGATTCCGGCGCACATCGGTATGAACGGCTTTATAGCTGCCGAACCCGTATTGCTGTCTGACCATGAGCAGGCGATGCTTGCCGATGCGGCTGATGAAATTAAAAGAAGGCTGGCGCTTTCATGACCATCAGACAATACCAGTCAGGGGGCCGGTTTGAAGAAGCAGGCAGTTATTCACGTGCCAAACGGGTGGGGCCTTTTGTCAGCGTTGCCGGTACCACAGCGATAGAACCTTCGGGTAAGCTGCATGCACCGGGTGACACTTATGCACAGTCTGTTTATATACTAGAGCGTATAGAAAAAGCACTTGCCGAGGTTGGCGCTGCAAAACATCACGTGATGAGAACCCGTTGCTATTTGACAGACATAAACAACGCCGCTGGCTTTGTCAAAGCGCACGGTGAATTTTTCAAAGGCATTAATCCGGTATTGACCGGCGTGCAGGCCGGTTTGACGCAACCCGGAATGATGGTGGAAATCGATGTCGATGCCATCATTCATGAGCCAGATGGAAGTATTAATTTGTAAGAGTTGTTCAGCACACCAATTTATCATCAAACAACCTGAGGAATCGTAATGAGCATAAGAACGTCGACTATTCTGGCAGCCATGGCGTCTGCCATGATTGCCAGTGCCGCATCTGCTGAAATAAAGGTGGGCTTTATCGGTTCGCTTTCCTCTGACACCGGGCTTAGTACGCTGCGCGGTGCAGAAATCGCTATTGAAGAGCTCAATGCAGATGGCGGTGTACTGGGGCAGCAAATTGTATTGGTCAAGGCCGATACCGCTGAAGACCCGACCGAAGGGGTAAAGGCGTATGAGTATCTCGCAGAGTCCGAAGAAGTCGATTTTATAATCTCGGGCAGTATTGATGACGTCTCTCTCGGGTGGCTGCCACGCATGCAGGAATTTCAAATTCCCACGCTTGATACCTGGACTTCGTATGTCGGCATTATCGATATGATTGTCGAAGACTATGAGACCATGAAACCCTACTTTATGAATATAGCCTCGGATGAAGCACTGGCCACACTTTATATCGATTTCGGTAAAGATGTGCTGAGAGAAAAAATGGGTTGGAAGTCGGTCGTTATTCTGCAGGAAGACACTGCCTTCGGTGGAGCGATAAACGGTCTGGTTACTGACGCCCTGGCACCTAACGCGGGAATCGAGGTGGTCGATACAATAGTCTACGATATCACCACCAATGATTTTGCGCCGCTGTTCAGCCGTGCACAGGATTCCGGTGCAGATTTTATCTACCTGATCAGTTCGGTAAATTCGCAGGTGGTATCGTCACAGTACGTAAAGCTGCAGGTGCCCATGGGAATGACGGGGGTTAACGTGGCGGCTCTGGGGCAGGAGTTCTGGGAAGACACCGGAGGCGCTGCGGGTGGTATTTCAACGTTGTCGCCAGTCCCCTCAGTAGGATTCAAGCTTGATCCGGTATCGCAGGCATTTGTGGATACTTACCAGGCAAAATACAAATCCCGTCCGGTAATGCCTCACTTCAATGGTTTTAATGCCTATCACGGTGTCAAGCAGGCCATGGCTGCGGCAGAAGAGGCCGGCGGCTTTAATAACACGAGTTGGGTGACGGCGATGGAGAAGCAGGACATCACGCTGAAACTTGATGGTGAAACGTGGTTGCGCTATGCGTTCTGGGGCAACGATGAAATAGAACCACGCACCGGCCGGACTTACCCGCATAATGCGCGCTTTGATATCACTGAGCCGTATAACGAAGCCTCACCTTCTATGGTGGTTATCCAGTGGTATGAAGATGGGACATCGGCAGTTGTTTATCCTGATAAATACAAGACCGGTGAATTTACGGTCCCCAGCTGGGTAAAAAAATAGACCGGTTCTGTGTCTATGGTGAAATAAAGCAAACAGGTACCGCACAGGCGGTGCCGGTTTGCTTCTGCGCAATGCGTCCCGCCCCACTTTAATTCAACCGTGTATTTCAAATGCAGATAATTATTCAGGGATTGTTGCTTAGTGGTTTGTATGCACTCATAGCAATGGGTTTTACCCTTATATTCAGTGTCGGTCGGGTGTTAAATCTGGCTTACGGCGCCTATCTGATGATTGGCGGTTATGTGTATTTCACCTTCTCTCAAACGCTCGGTGTCCCCAAGTTGGCGGGTTTGCTTCTGGCGGCGATGGTTGGCTGTATAGTGGGCCTGTTGAAATACCGGTTGCTGGTAAAGCCACTCAAGGGGAATCATGTAGCGGTAGAGATTTCCACGCTGATACTGGCGGTGGTAATACAGGCGGCGGTGGTATTTATCTATGGTGATAGCTCAAAGATATTGTTACCCATCATTCCCGGTGTGGTTCAGGTGGCCGGTGCATCGGTGACCTATAATCTGCTGGCAGCAACGATCGGCAGCTGGGTCATATTGATCGGGCTGTTCTGGTTTGTACGCAAGACGCATATGGGCCGCGCTATGCAGGCAGTGTCTATGGATACCAAAGGCGCTGCAATATCCGGGGTAGACCCGGATAAAATAAATATGGTCACCTGGGGCATTTCAGGTGCCCTGGGTGCCACCGCCGGGGTATTCTTTGCAAGCTACACGCAGTTGTCACCATCTATGTGGGTGGCACCTCTCATTATTGCCGTGGCTGTTGTTATTGTGGGTGGCATAGGGTCGATTATCGGTGCACTGATTGTGGCGCATATTATCGGGTTTATGGAAGTCACCGCTGTGGCGTTGATTGCCCCTGAGCTTCGCGGTGTATTTACCATGCTGCTTATCATCACAGTGTTGATTATCCGCCCGCAGGGCCTTTTTGGCCGGGAGGAATTACAGTGAACCTGCGCTGGTATCACTTTGCGTTGTGGGCCTTGTTTATACTCGTCATGGCATTGATACCCGAGCTGGTATCCAAAGGCACGTTGCGAATCATCATATTTGCCAACTTCCTTGCGATCTTTGCCATTAGCTGGGATGTCCTGTCGGGTCGAACAGGCTATATCAGTTTTGGTCACCCGTTTCTGATTGGTATTGGTGCCTACACATCAGCAATATTAACCAAACGCTTTGATGTGCCGATTGAATACGCGATACCCGCTGCGGTGTTGATGACTATGGTCGGTGGCATTATTGTCTTTCTGCCGGCACTGAGAATCAAAGGCAGTTACTTTGCTCTGGTGACGCTTGCTTTTATGGAGCTCATCTACCAGTTGGTGCAGGTCGTCAGACCCGATCTGACCGGCGGTACCCGGGGTATGTCCGGTATAGAGACGCTGACGCGCGGGGCGGTTAACGGTTATTACCTGTCTGCCAGTCTTATGGTGGTGGTAGCTCTCAGTATGTGGCTCTTAATGAGAACGCAGCTGGGCACAGCGCTCAGTGCGATCGGCATGAATGAAGAGTCAGTGCGTGGCAGCGGTTTAAGTACCACCAGGCTAAAGCTGTTTGCGTTTTTAACCAGTGCATTTGTGGCCGGACTGGGCGGTGCGTTTTACGTGCATTACCTGGGCTCTATCGCGCCGCGGGCGCTGTTTGATATCAACTTCCTTTTCACGATTATTGTCGCTGCACTGATTGGTGGAGCGTCAACCATTATCGGTCCGGTGATAGGCGCTTTTTTTCTAACGTTTCTACTTGAATACCTGCGACCTTATCTTCCGGGAGCTGAGCGCTACTTTATTTACGGCATGATCGCTTTGGTGTTGTATATGTATGAACCTAAAGGGTTAATTCAGTTATTTTCAAACGCATGGAACAGCTTGTTTTCCAGACGTGAGTCAGCAGGCAATCAGAATAGTGATCAGGCTGGAAAGCAGAGTGACGCCTTATGAAGACTGCGCTCGAGATAGAAAATCTGGTGAAGCGATTTGGCGGGCTGGTCGCCACCGACAACCTCTCATTTCATATTGAACAGGGTCAGTCTGTCGGGTTAATCGGTCCAAACGGGGCGGGCAAGACTACTGTTTTTGCGCAAATAATGGGTGAACATCTGCAAACTTCCGGCACCATCAGGCTGTATGGCAAAGATATCGGATCAGATTCAACTCCGGAGCGAATCCGTAAAGGTGTCAGTCGTACTTATCAGGTGCCGCGACCATTCACTGACATGACCGTGCTCGAGAACATTCGGGTCGGGCAGATGCCAAACAGCATCTGGCAGATGATCAAAAGCAAACCACAGTATGAAAAAGAAGTGGAACTTGCCTTGAGTGTGGGGTTCTCAAAAACCGATCTGCACAAACCACCGGGTGAATTATCAATGGGTGATTTACGCAAGCTTGAAATGGCCAGAACCATTGCCACGGGAAGTTCGGTCATGTTGCTTGACGAAGTTTTTGCAGGCCTTACCGTTGCCGAAATTGCACAAATCGGTGCCTTGATACAGCAGATGCACAAAGACGGTATGACCTTTCTAATTGTCAGCCATGACTTAAAGGCACTCGAACCTCTGGTAGATAGTGTGATTGCTATTAACTACGGGGCAAAGATCGCCGAGGGAAATTTCAACGACGTTATGGATAACGACAACGTCCGTTCATCCTACCTTGGAGCGGCATAATGGCGTTTCTTGAGCTAAATGGTGTGTCAGCATTTTATGGAAAGGCGCAGGCGCTGCACGATGTAAACATTAGCGTTGAAGCCGGTGAAATTGTGGCAATTGTCGGTGCCAACGGTGCGGGCAAATCAACGCTGCTGGACAGTATTATGGGGCTGACTAAATCTACCGGTGAGATACTGATAGAAAACAAGTCCATTGCCGGACTGAGCTGTGCTTCTATCGTTGGCAATGGCGTGGGTTACGCGCCGGAACGTTTTAATCTGTTTCCGTATATGTCTGTGCAGGATAACCTGCTGGTTGGCGCGTATACGGCACGAGAGGATGTGAAAAAAAACCTGCATATCGTGCACAATTTGTTTCCACGGCTCAAGGAGCGAAGTCAGCAGGAAACAAGCACACAGTCTGGTGGCGAGCGACAAATGGTATCGCTTGGCAGGGCGTTGATGTCCAGCCCGCGATTGTTACTGGTCGATGAACCGACCATTGGTCTGGCACCGAAAGTTTGTACAGAGATAGCGCAGGCCTTGCGGCGTATGCGTGACGATCTGGGTGCTACGGTACTGATTACAGAGCAAAATGCCAATTTCGCGATGACACTGGCGCAACGACTATACGTGCTCGAGTCCGGATCAGTCAGGGCTCAGGGTACTGTCGATGAACTACGCGATGACAGTCGATTGACCGACGCCTATTTCGGTCATTGATGCAGTCCAAACCGGGTGTAGAGCTCAGGCGGTGCATTGTTGATTTTCATCATCATGATCAGGCCATCTATCATATAGTCGTGCAGTTGCTGGTCTGTTATCGGTGACTGTTGTTGTGGATCAGTGTGCAAGTCGTATAGAACAGATTGCGCCTGCGCCAGTGCTGCCCCCTGCATTGGTGGTCTGCGGGCATTATCCAGCGCTCTGATTTTCATTACCGGATAGCCGTCTGCGTAAGGCAGGCCGCTGATTAGCTCTGCATCGTTAAACTCTTCTTGCGTAAAGTAGCTGACCGGATGTGCCGGCATCAGAGTGTATTCGAATAAGTCACACGGGGATTCATCACAGGGGTAGTGAAAATAGCTGTAACGCCCATCGGTGATGTTCAACGCGCCTCCGAAAATACCATAAAGAGCGAATCTGCGAACCTCGCTGCCGTGTTCGATGGCGGGGAGCAGGGAAACACCGTCTCTGAACGAGGTGGCAGATGGTGCGGTGGGTTTGTGAAAATCGATAAGCGTAGCGGAGACATCCAGGCACTGGGTTAACTGCGTTCTGTGTTCACCGGCAGATGCGGTGGCATCCGGGTGATACATAATCAACGGTATATGTGCGATCGGGTCGTATACCGGCATCACATTCTTGCCCCACCAGTTGTGCTCACCCAATAGAAACCCGTGGTCGGTAGTAAGAACAATAGCGGTGTCCTTCCAAAGGTCATACTGATCAAATTGATCCAGTAATTGCCCGAGGTAGTAGTCACACATTGCCACCACTGCCTGATAATTTGCCTGCAGTTCCCGGGCTTCACTGTCTGTCAGATCAAGCTGAGCGTAGATCGGCCAGTCGAGTACGGGCCCGTCATACTCGTTTTCAATGGCGTGTCGAAATCGTTCGGGTGCGGTAAAGGGTTCGTGCGGGTCAAAGAGCTCGACCTGTAAAAGCCATTTGTCGGCGCTATGGTTATGGTCAAGAAATTCGTTTGCCAGTTTAACGCACTGCACAATTGGAAAATCCGCTTCATCGACAATAAACTCTCGATTAACCATGTTTGCTGTTCGTCTTTGCACATGGCTTAGCATGGGGTGATATTGTTCGCGAAACCTGTCCATGGGGGGCTGGACCATGGCTTTCCAGAGGTCGCGTTCCTGACCACGTACAAACTCGGCAGATGAATACTGATTGTGGTAACCACAACCACCTTGTTCCCAGTAGTGGTAGTGATCCGAGATAAGGTGGGTGTAGATATTGTTATCCGCGAGTAGCGATGGAAAGCAAACGTCAAACGGCTCTACCGGTCCCCAGCTTCGGTGCAGAAAATTAAGACGCCCCGTCAGTAAATCACGTCGAGCCGGCATGCACGGCAGACTACCGACGTAGTGGTTATCAAATACCACCCCTCGCTTTGCAAGTCGATCAAAAGCCGGGGTGGGTCTGGCATTTTTGTTATAGCAAGACAGCGCCTGTCGATTAAGGGAATCAAACAGGATGAATACAGTCTTCATATTTTATCAGTGTAGATTTCTTTGTGAAAACTGCTGGCTATTTTTCACCACGCCCCATGATTTTTTGAAAGATATACGGACCGCACAGGCCCAGAAAAGCCATCACTAAAAATAGTGCCGCCAGTGGTTGTGTAAAAATCATCCACCATGCGCCATCGAACATTTTCAGGCTGTTTTGCAAATTGATTTCTACCATCTCGCCCAGTATCAAACCTACGGCAATGGGGGCAACCGCGAAGCCCAGTCGACGGGCGAAAAAACCAATCACACCGAAAATGACCGCTATCCAGACGTCCAGCATTGACGAGTTAAGAGCATAGGCACCGATAATTGAAAGGGAGAAAACAATGGGCCAAAGCAGGGCGGTGGGCACCAGCGAGATTCTTGCAAAACCTTTCGCCGCGTACAAACCCATAAATAGAAACATCACATTGGCCAGCAGCATGGCACCGAATATCTGGTAGACCGTGTCTACCTGTTCGGTGAAGAGATAGGGACCGGGACGCAGTCCGTGAACCATCAGACCGACAAGGATGATGGCGGTAGTACCGCTTCCCGGTATACCCAGTACCATTGTTGGTACCATTGCACCGCCTGTCGCTGCATTGTTGGCCGCTTCAGCTCCAGCTATGCCTTCGATTGAACCCTTGCCAAACTCTTCTTTGTTTTTTGACCAGCGTCGCGCTTCCGAGTAGCCGATCATTGAGGCAACGGTGGCACCTTCGGCCGGTAGAATTCCAATAAAGGTACCGATACCGCAGGATCGCAGGATTGTTTGCCAGATGCGTTTGTAGTCTTCCCTGGTGGGCAGTTTTACCGCCTTCATGCCAATGCGATTGACTATCTCGTGTGCCCTGCGTGACTGGATTAATAACTCTGACAAGGCAAACAGACCAATCATCACCGGCACAAAAGACAAGCCTTCGTATAATTCATAGTTGCCGAACATAAAACGTTCAATGCTGGTAGATTTTTCAGCACCGATAGTCGCAAGCCAGACTCCAAATACACCGCCGATAAGATTTTTAACGGCGCCGCCGGCACTGATACTGGCGAGCATGGATAAACCGAAAAGGGTGAGGGCGAAATACTCCGGTGGTCGAAATTCATAGGCGACACGAGCCAGCAGAGGTGCCGCAATACACAACACGATAATTGAAAAAATACCGCCGACTGTACTGGACACCACCGCAATCCCCAATGCACGGCCGGCTTCTCCGCGTTGTGCCAGCGGATAGCCGTCAAAGGTGGTTGCCGCTGCCGCAGAGGTTCCCGGTGTGTTTATCAGAATGGCGGTAATTGAACCCGCGAAAGTTGCAGACACATAGAGGGTAGCCAGTACGGCAATGGCGTGTACCGGTTCCATCGTCAGGGTAAACGGCAAAAGCAGGGCGGCACCGGTGGTTGCGCCTAAGCCGGGCAGTACACCGATCACGACGCCGAGAATAGTGGTAAAGAAAATCAATACGATAAGGTAGGGGTCAAATAGCACTGACCCCATCGCCTGTAGCGCTTCTGTCATAGGATTAAACCGCCACAGTGCGTAGAGCCGGATTGGAGAAATAACAGTACATTGTCACGAGTACCACCAGTTGGTAAACAAGCCGCGTGGAAAACGTATACGAAGTACGGAGTCGAATAATAAAAACAGCAATGACGGTGTGACCAAAGCGAGCAACAGTGCTGCCCACCATCGTTTTTCACCCCATAGCAGGCTCATGGCGAAAATGACCACGGCTATGGCGATGAACAGGTCGACATGGGTAGCCAGGTAATAAAATGGCAGCAGTAATAATATTGTGCCCCAGGTGGTGAAGTTCTCCCATTCCTGTGCTTTAGGCGGTGTCTTTCGATGTTGCAGCGCCAGAATAGCGGCGAGGATGAGATTGAGTATCATTAAGAAGATAGGAAACACACGCGGTTGCATGCTATCCCCGACAATCATCGGTGGTGACACATCGAGTCTCAGCGACAGTACAATGATAACGACTGAAAACAACGCTATAAAAAGCGGCACCAGGTAGATTCTAATGTTCATCTGTAACCTTGTTAGCGAGGCGGGATTGCTCCCGCCATTCGCCTGGCGGACTGTCTACTTGATCAGTCCCATTTCCTTTAGTGCCGGTCCGAATTCTGCGACCATCGACTCTATCTGCTTGCCCCATGCATCCGAGCTTTGTGGTGAGGTGGCATCAAGACCCGAGTTAACCAGATAAGCCTGGTACATTGAATGGTCCATTGCCTTGAGCATGCCGTCTTCCAGTTCCTGACGACGTGCTTCATCGACACCGGCGTGTGTAACGAATCCCCGGGTGGTGGACAATATAAGATCAATCCCCAGTTCTTTGGATGATTTAGCAGCAGGGATTGGTGCCATGCCGTTTTCTGCCAATACAACCAGTGGGCAGATATCGCCGGCTTCAACCGGTGCGGCGGCCTCTGATAAATTCAGGGTGCCAACATCAACTGAACCTGCAACCAACTGCGTGGCCAGTTCGCCACCTCCCTTGAACGGAATGTAGGTAGGCATATCTACGCCCAGTCTCTTTGCCCACAAATACACGGTAAGGTGGTCTATGGTACCGGTAGAGGTACCACCGAACTTCAGTTCGTCACCGGCTTTCATGCCGTTGACAAAATCTTCAGGTGTTTTGTACGGGCTGGTTTTACAATTAACCATCAGGATTTGCGGATCATTGGTGCCACGTGCCAGTGGAGCCATGTCTGCGACGGTTAATTTTGTCTTTCCCGACGCCATACTGATGGCGTGGCCGACGGTAAAAGTCAACACGGAATTGCCGTCTGCCGGGCGGGTCATAAAGTAGTTCATTGCCGCGGCACCACCACCACCACGTTTATTCACCACTACCATGTCCTGGCCCAGTGTACGGCGCGAACGTAGCATCATCATGCGTGAATTTACATCGGTACCACCACCTGCACCGGCGTGGGTAATCACTTCAATTGCCGGTTTGTCCTCAGCGAGTACAGCTGAACTTACCAGTGTGAATGCACCGGCAATTGCAACAGCTGTGGCCGTTAATCGCAGTAAACTTTTTCTCTTAGTCACTCTTCTATCCTCCGATAGCGATTTGCTATGTAATACAGCGTGCGTACGCCCGCTGTGCTGCGTTATTCCGGACTAATCAACACCTGGAAATCCGGATTTAATAATTTCGTGCTGTTCGGTATTAAACACCGGTGATTACCCGGCCAGTGTCTGTATCCAGTGTGTCTCTTAGTGAATCTGCAACAGACATGCGCTAGATCCCTTTAAAGTCCGGTTTACGTTTTTCCATGAACGCGCGCCGCCCTTCAATGTAGTCTTCGCTGTCGAAACAGGTTTGCACCATGGCCTCGAGTTTTTTCAGATCACGTTGCGACTCGTCCTGCTCAATAGCGAGAGTGACGGCCTTTACGGATTTTATGGTTAACGGGGCATTGATGCGTATGCGATCCAGGTAGTCTGTCGCGTAGTCATCGAGGTTGTCTTCCGCCAGCACCCGATTGACAAGACCCATGTCATAGGCCTCATTAGCAGTGAACTGCCGTGCGGTATAGAAAATCTCCTGAGCGCTTGATGTGCTGACAAGACGGGTGAGTCGTTTTATTCCGGCATAGCCATAACCCACCCCCAGCTTTGCCGCCGGTACGCCAAACTTTGAGGCTTCGGTACACAGGCGAATGTCACAACAGACTGCCAGTGCCATACCGCCCCCGATGCAATAGCCGCGGATGACCGCAAGTGTCGGTTTCGGGAAGTTCTCGAGGGATGAATAGAAACGACCGGAGGTTTGGTGGTAGTGTTCGACGTCTTTTTTTGATGAGCGTTCGCTTTCGAATTTTGAGATATCAGCGCCAGAGGCAAACGCTTTGCCCCCGGCACCTGTCACAACCAGTGCCCGCACATTGTCTTCTGTGGACATTTGTTCGACGGCATCTGTTGCCGCCTTCCACATATCCAGTCCGATGGCGTTGTGGCGTTCGAGGTTGTTAATCACCAGGTAACCGATTTGATCGACCACACCTGACAGTATCTTGCCGTCGGCAAGCGAATTAAGATTATCCGGAATCACGTAACTCCATCCCTGGTAAATTGTTCCAGATCACCGTCGTTGTAACCAGCTTCCTGCAGCACTTCAGCGGTATGCTGGCCGGGCAGAGGTGGCGGTCGGACTATATCTGATTCCGCGTCGCTTAAAATGAGCGGTTGCCCGACCACCTGGGTAGCGCCTCTTTCCTGGCTTTGCATGTCACGTGCAATGCCCAGGTGTTTAACCTGTGGTGATTCAAAGGCCTGGTCAATCGAGTTTATTTCGCCGCAGGGGATTCCTTCGGCATTGAAACGCTCAATCCAGGCTTCTGTGGTGTTGGTCAGTGTCAGTTCGTTAAGTATGCTGTTCAGAGCATCGCGATTTTCGCTGCGTAGCGGGGCGTCTGCGAACTCGTCAGCGTTGAGCCTTGGATCTTTCAGTGTGTCCCGCAGGCGTTCCCAGATGGCTTGCCCGGCACAGGCGATATTGATATACCCGTCTGAAGTGGTAAACACGCCCGTTGGGATTGAAGTAGGGTGGTTGTTACCAGCCTGACCCGGCACTTCCTTATCCATCAGCCAGCGTGCGGCCTGAAAGTCGAGTAAGAAGGTTTGTGCCTGCAGCAGTGACGTTTGTACCCATTGGCCCCGGCCGGTACGTTCACGCTGCAGCAGTGCAAGCATGGCGCCCTGAGCGGCAAAGATGCCGGCACACAAATCTGCGATAGGAATGCCTACGCGCATGGGGCCTCTGCCGGGTTCGCCAGTGATCGACATTAAACCTGCCATGCCCTGAGCGATCTGATCAAAGCCCGGTCGATCAGCATACGGGCCGTCCTGTCCGAAACCGGAGATCGATACGTAGACTATTTTTTCGTTGATCGATTTCAGGCTGTCGTAGTCAATGCCTAAGCGGTGCTTAACCTGAGGGCGATAATTTTCGACCACTACGTCTGCAGTTTTAACTAGCTTTTTAAAAATCTCAACGCCTGCTTCACTCTTGAGGTTGAGGGTAATAGAGCGTTTGTTGCGGTGCAGGTTTTGAAAATCCGGCCCGTTGCGCGCCCCACCCATGGCACCGAGATTGCCAACATCTTTTGTCGGCTGCTCAATTTTAATAACGTTGGCACCCCAGTCGGCAAACTGTCGAACGCAGGTCGGTCCTGATCGCACACGGGTTAGATCGAGAACCGTATAGGGTGCAAGTACGCTGCTGGCGGGTTCAAAACTCATATTGTGTCTTTTCTGGAATTCACGAAGGCACCGGTTCAGTGATGAACCGGTGCGTGATTGCAAATTAGTTTCCTCCTCCACGAGGCAGGTCGAGAACGCCTGGCGTTTTCTAGTGCATCGTTGGTGTATGGTATACCGAATACCATTGAAATAAAAACCCCACGCGGTAAACTTAAGTCATTAACTGTAATCAACAGTCTTTACCAAGGCCCGCGCCTGTCATGTCAACCCCGGTTGGTTCTGTTGTCAACGACCTGCGGGGCCATTGTCGGAATCCCATTGTCGGAATCTAAGAAACTCAAGAAAAGGGAGGCAAAAAGTTATGCCGCAGATTATCGCTGTCCGCACCAAGCTCTATGAATGGACAGGTCCTACGGTTCCGCCGCAGGCGAATTTTTGCACCAATGCGTCAGACCCGCTGCCTGTGATGGGAGCAAATGCCCGTGACAACATGGGATCCTTTAGATTCCATCAGTGGCTGGTCTGTGAAGTAGAATCCGACGACGGCACCATAGGCATCGGCAATGCTGCACTGTGCCCGCCACTGATTAAGGAAACCATAGATCGATATCTGGCGCCGCTGGTGATCGGTTTTGACCCGTTTGATAATGCCTATCTGTGGGAAAAAATGTATCGAATTACGCACGCCTGGGGACGCAAGGGCGTGGGCATGACGGCTATCTCTGCGGTAGATATCGCCATCTGGGATCTGATGGGTAAGCTCTCCGGGAAACCAGTGTTTAAGTTACTGGGCGGTCGCACCAAAGATGCTATTCCGTGCTATTACTCAAAGTTGTATGCAGACTCAACAGAGGCCATGCAGCGTGAAGCGCAGGAGTGGCTGGATAAGGGTTTCAGTATGTTTAAAACCCGCTTTGGATACGGGCCAAAAGACGGTACCAAAGGCGTGACCGAAAATCTGAAAAGAGTCGCGGCTGTGCGTGAGGTCGTGGGTGACGAGAGCGACCTGATGGTGGAAGCCTACATGGGTTGGAATGTCGACTACGCCAAACGCATTATTCCAAAGCTTGAAAAATTTCAGCCGCGTTGGCTTGAAGAGCCGGTTATAGCAGATGACATTCACGGTTATGCCGAACTCAATGCCGGCCCAATACCAATTTCAGGTGGCGAACATGAATTCTCGCTGTTGGGTTTTAAGCAATTGCTTGATGCAAAGGCGGTAAGTGTCATTCAATACGACACCAACCGTGTCGGGGGTATAACCGCTGCGCAAAAGATCAATGCGCTGGCGGAAGCTTATCAGGTACCGGTAATACCGCACGCCGGCCAGATGCACAATTATCATTTAACCATGGCTAACTTTAATTGCCCGATGAGTGAATGGTTTCCGGTGTTTGATGTCGAAGTCGGTAACGAGCTCTTCTACTACATTTTTAAAGGTGACCCTGAAGCACAAGACGGTTTTCTGCAACTTGATGATAATCTGCCTGGCCTGGGTATCGAGCTGGATCAGGCTCATCTGGATAAATTCAAGATCACTGAATGATCGATCACCACAATAACCGGGGTCCGGGCACATTGAGTTTCAGGTTGGCGATTGTCTTCGGGTGTATCCCTCATGAGTGCTGATGATGCGGTTTCCGCTATTGCAGGCGGTGATTCTTTGCAGAAAATTAAACGCAAGAGTCTGGCGGAAAGCATCGCCGATGAATTGCGCGATCTTGTTTTACTGGAAAAACTAAAACCCGGTACCACAATTCCAGAGCGCGAGACTGCCGACGCATTGGGGGTAAGTCGAACCCCGTTGCGTGAGTCGCTGCGTATTCTTGCCTCTGAGGGTTTAGTTGAAATAGAGCCCAATCGTGCACCCGTGGTTGCCAACCCGTCAATTGATGAACTTAAAAGCCTGCTGCAGGTACAGGGTGCCATAGAGGGTCTTGGGGGTGAACTTGCCTGTGCGGCGGCGACCGACGATGAACTCAAACAAATTGAACTGATGGAAAGAGATATGCGGGCGGTATCTGACTCTTGTGAGCCGCTTGAATTTTTCCAGAAGGATATGAAGTTCCATGCAAGCATTGTTGCCGCGTCGCACAATCTGCCGTTGATTGAGACTCACAAGAATTATAATTCGCGTCTATGGCGGGCCCGTTTCATTTCCTCACGCCGTAGAGTTAACCGTTCCGGAACCCTGGAACAGCATCAGCAGATTGTAGAGGCGCTGCTAGCCAGGCAGCGAAAAAAGTGCTCAAAGGCGCTGAGCAATCATCTTCAAATGGGGTTTAGAAATATAAAAACGGCACTGTCTGAAGCTGGTCATAAAGCGGATGACATCCAGCAGCCTGTCCGAGAGTGAGGATCGTAGCGAGGCACTGGCAGCGGTGTTAAATAGCAGGTAACACCGGAACAATTCCGGTGTCATATCATCTGAGGCGGAACAGCCGCTAAATATCTGTGGTGTTGCGAATGGCAAGCGACACTGCGTTTACCGTGGTAAAGCGGTAACGGCTTCCGGAGAAGTCCGCTGAATCGGTTGAAAAATCAGCGCCCAACTCCTGTTGAATAGGCAGCAGCAGTGTGAATTCACCATCGTCAATTACTGTGCACTACACCGGGGTTTCTGTCAGAGGCGTGACTGGTCGCGAATAGAAATATCTGTGAATATTTCGGGCGATGGATTGTGTTGTTTGGTTTGCAGTACGCAACTACGCAAACTGATACCGTGTATGATCAGACAACGAAAACCGGTTTGTGAAGTTAACGTATCGAATGCCCTGTTTAATTGCCAAAACTATCTGTGTCAGTTTACTGGTCTTTGGTGCCAGCTATGGTAAAAACGTTTACTCGTATACGGTAGAGCAGGCCGGTTCACTCAGTGTTGCTCACAACAAGTGGACCTATCCGACGCTGGCCGGTGGTGATTCTGATTACCGTGACTACGAAGCAATCGCCAATGCCAGTTGGCATTTTACCAGCACCACAGGTTCAAATCTGAAGTTTGATATTGAAGGTTCTGTTAACGGCTATTCTGACAATCTGGCACAGACCAGCGAAACCAGTCGTAGTGTTGTGGTGAATGATCTCTGGTTTGCAAAGCACAACAGTGAGTCTGGAAACACTATTAGAGTCGGATGGCAGTACCTGTACGATGAACGCGGATTCTGGTGGTCAGACACCCTGGCCGGCGTAACCCTTGTTCACGCTGCCGCAAATAGCGAGTGGCGTCTAACTGCTGCGCTGCAGGATCAGCTGGTCAGTGCTGACTTGTCTGGCGTTGACCCGGACAATTCAAACTTGTGGTTGTTGTCAGAATGGGTGAAGTGGCTCGAAGGTAATAGCAGAGTAGTGATTCATTCGGTGATTAAGCGAGCGTTTGATGTCGATGAAGCTGGTCAATTGTCAGTATGGGCTGGTGGCCTGGTGGATTACGCGGTTATTCAAAGTGAGCTGGAGTCACTGAATATTCAAAGCGCTATTGCCGTTTCATTCAATAGTGCAAACAACGGTCATGGCGATGCCGCATCCTTCATCGAGTTTGGCGGAGTCTGGAGTCGTGCCACGCAAAGAGCGCCAAAAGTCGAGATTTACTATACCTATGCGTCCGGCCCCAATTCGGCCAGTGATCCGGTCAGCGATTCGGACAATGATTCGCTAGCGTCTGTAGACCCTGAAGTATCCGCAGCTAGTGGTGGCGGGTTTCAGCAGACTGGTTTACACAATAACTATTCCCGCTACGGTGATCTGTTACTGCCGACCCTGACCAATCTTCAAATACTCTCTGCTGTGATGAGTGTGCAGTTGAACCCCGAGTTTCAATTGTCATTTGCTGCGCACCATTTTCGTCGGGCCGGGAGTTCGTCTGCGTTTGCGGCAAATGATCTGGGGCTCACTTCGAGCAACGGTGAGTCGGCAATCGGGATTGAAGTGGGAGCAGGACTCTACTACACACCTGATGTAAATACATCAGCGTATATCACCTGCAGTTACTTTTCCCCGGGGCTTGCGATTGATGATAAAGATCAACAAACTGCCAATGTATGCTCGGCGGGCGTGACTCGATACTTTTAGTGGTAGCGGGGCAAGGGATCTGCTGAAACAAAAGCGGGATTAGCCATAGAGGACTCAGCGAACAACCATGTAAACCCACAGCTGCCCGGATAATCACTGGCATTGGGTAGAACCATCTCTCTATCATGCTGCTTAGTAGAGATGCCTCACTATGACAGGCAACTCAGTGGCGAATAAAACGCCCCGGTCTGGCGTCTGTTGTCTGCGAACCGCCATAGACGATATCACCATTCACCATCACCATTTCAATACCGGCGCTGGTTTCTGTCGGGTGATCGTAAGTAGCACGATCGATAATCGTGTCTGCATTGAACATCACCAGATCGGCATAGTTTCCGACGCTGATAGTGCCGCGTTGTTTAATGCCGAACACACTAGCGGTTTTACCGGTCATTTTTGCCACGGCATCTTCAAGCGTAAACAGCCCCAGCTCGCGACAGTAGTGACCTAACACACGCGGGAATGTGCCCCACAACCGGGGATGCGGTCGTTCGTCTTTGGGCAGACCATCTGATCCGATCATTGATGGCGCGTATTGCATCACACGATGCAGGTCTTCGTCGTCCATTTGATGATAGATTGCGCCGGCAGGGTTTAGCTTGTCTATGGCATCGCCAATGGTTAAATCCCATTCGGTGGCTAAATCTGCCAGATCACGTCCGCTGCAATCGGGTTGTGACTTTGACCAGGTGATCATGACTTTTTCCGAACGGGCAACGAACTCTGCAAGCAAAACGGTTGAACTGGCTGTATACGGATAAACATCCAGATCAACGCGTTGCGTGGCACGGGCTTGTTCGATCATCGCTACCGATTGCCTGGTCTTGCCCCAGTTGTGTCTTCCGCATGCCTTGTGATGTGAGATAACCACCGGCACATCGGCCTCGCGACCTATCTGTAAAGTCTCTTCTACCGCGTCGAGCAGGTGGTCTTCCTCGTCACGCATGTGCGAGGTATACACAGCGCCGAAATCTCTGAGCACCGTGGCCAGCTCGATGATTTCTGTGGTGGGTGCATGACTTGCTGTGGGGTAGGCGAGCCCGGTACTCATGCCGCAAGCACCTTCCTTTAGTGATTTCTCAAGCCGATGTGCCATGGTCGCAATCTCTGCGCGACTGGCTGCCCGGTCCAGTCGATCCATTGTCTCGAGACGCAGGGTGGAGTGGCCGGTCAGCATGACAGAGTTAAGGCTTGCCGGTGTGTCGTCGAGGCGTTCGGCGTACTGCGACAAGCTGGGGTAGGCAAAGTCAGAATCGTCACCAATCAAATCAAACGGTGGCACTATTTTGCGTGACTGCATAGGCGCCAGACTGATCCCGCAATTGCCGGTGACAACCGTTGTAACACCCTGGCTGGCTTTGGGTAGCATGTCAGGCGACTTTAGCAACAGCAGATCATCGTGGGTGTGGGCATCGATAAAACCCGGTGCCAGCACCAGGCCGCTGGCATCGATCACCTGATCTGCCTCAAGGACGGGCATAGCGGTATCGTGTTGCACGATATCGGTGATTCGATCCGAGTCAATACACACGCTGGCGCGATAACGTTTGGCTCCTGTGCCGTCAATCACGGTAGCATTGTGTAGTACCTTGTGGTGACGTGTCATATCGCAGCCTTTTGGTTTGCGGGTGTCCTATCTTACACCGCGTGCATGATGGAGCGCAGCCTTTAATCTGTTGAGTGGTTGATTAGTGAAGGAACACATAACTTGTGTTAATCATACAGAAGTGCAAAATGGAACGGTGTTCGGTCTACAGTGCGCGATACCGACGATGGCGGGTGATGGGATCATTGCTGTACCACAGGCAGCAGACGATGTGGACGTGAAAAAAGGCGGGCAGAGTCGTGGTGACATCCTCAAGTACCTGTTGCTGCTGCTGTCACGGGATAAACGATCAGTTGAGATAGAAGTACATGTGCGGGCATGAGCTGCCGCTACACATAGTCGACAAAGGCAGAGCTTGATTTGTACAAAAATGCGTTAAGCAGGGTGTCGTCACTGGTCAAAGAGACTGTGCACGAATCCTTTTCAATTTATCTGCCGCTGCTAAAAATACTGATCCCGGCGATTATCATTGTAAAAGTCCTGCAGCACTTCGGTGTTGTGGATTTTGCCAGTGACCTGCTGGCCCCGTTGATGAGCTTTGTAGGTCTGCCAGCTGTATTTAGCATCGTGTGGGCTACCACGTTATTTACCAATATCATTACCGGTATGGTGGTGTTTTTTAATCTGGCGGCAACCGAGTCGCTAACGATTGCGCAGACCACAACGCTGGGCGCTTTGCTGCTGATCAGTCATTCCATACCGGTGGAAGGCGCCATAGCAAAACGGGCTGGAGTTGCATGGTGGATTACGATCCTGCTGCGGGTAGGTGGCGCTTTTTTGTTTGCCTGGTTACTGCATCACTTTTATAGCCTCAGTGGAACTCTGCAACAGCAGGCCGAACTGGTCTGGCAGCCACCGCATGTCAATGAGCAGTTGAGTGACTGGGTCGTCGGTCAGGTAAAAATGGTGGCGTCAGTGTATTTTATAATTGTCGGCCTGGTGGCGTTGCTTAAATTAATCCGCGTCATCGGTGTTGAATTCCTGTTGCATAAGATCATACAGCCGGTACTGATCCTGATAGGAGTACAAAAGAATGCCGCAAACAGCGTGGTGGTTGGTGTAACTCTGGGGCTGACGTTCGGTGCCGGTCTGCTTATTCGTGAAATAGACAGCGGCAAACTGGAAACCAGAGACATACTGCCGGTGATGTGTTTCCTGAGTCTATGCCATGGTCTGATCGACGATACCATAGTGGTGATGCTGTTCGGCGCGCATTTGTCGGGAATTCTTTTCGCAAGAATTGTCTTCTCTGTGGTAATTGTCGCTATTTTTACAAGACTATATCGGCCGGCTACTGTCGTTTAGCCGGTGAAATCCTAGCGGCCTTAACGCGTTGCGGACTGCCGTTTGTGCAGAGATCATGACGGATCTTGTAAGCCTGCCATCAGCACTTTGGATTGTTGTTCTTTTATTTCCTCGTATAAGGCAATACTGTTTTTCGAGAAAGGTGATGTGGGTGGTGCATAGTGTATGAACGCCCCGGAACGATCTGCCCCGCGGGCAAGTAGTGCGTATTCACGGTGTGGCGTTTGCTGCTGTGCCTCGGGGTTAATATACCGTATGGCATAGCCGATCCGTCGGTCGTTTGAGGTGTTCGGGTTTGAACCATGTATAGCGAGCCCGTGATGCAGAGACATCTGCCCGGGAGCCAGCTCTACATGGGTGCGATCCTCTTCACGCACATCAACGGCGACTTCCTGTCCGCGGGACAGTATATTGTCTTCTGCTTGCGTATCAGTGTGTGGCAGTATCGGATTTCTGTGGCTGCCTTTGACCAGATCAACACAGCCTGATTCAACAGTGGACGGCGACAATGCAATCCAGGCGGTCACTTGATTAGAGGTTTCGCCAAAGCCCCAGTAAGTCAGATCCTGATGCATTGTTACGTGTGCTCGAGAGTTGGCTTCTTTGATAAAAAAATCAGCGCCCCAGATCATTACGTCGGGTCCAATGATACTTTCAACGGCGTCCAGCACAGCCGGGGTGGTTGCCAACTCTGCAGCCATCGGCACAACAACATCTGTATGGGTGCGAATATAATCGCCGAGCGGTCTTTGCAGTGAGTGGTAAGCGGGGTTGCTTTCAATGGATTCGAGCTGTTGTCTATAGTCGAAGGCCTGCTCTGCAGATAGCGCGGGCAATGGAAATAGATAACCATCATTCCAGTAGGCTGTTACCTGTTCTTTTTTTAGAGCGTTAGCCATGCGCTGCTCCTCTGTGTCAAAGCAGGCGTGCAGCATATCATGCTTCGATTTGTTGGCGAAAGACGGTCCGTCATGCAGCTGCTGTTCTAGCCGCCCGGGCACCTGGCATCGTTGATTATGGTTATTCGATGCATCTCACGCGAATGGGGAAGGTAATCCGCCGTTGCATAGTGGCTGGTGCATCTGTTATCCCATATCGCCATGGCGCCGGGTGTCCAATGGAACCGCACCTGATTTTCGGGCTGTTCGATATGTCGATATAAATAGTCGAGCATCCGGTTACTTTCTGTTGCTCTCATTCCTATTATCTGCTGCGTGAAACTTTCATTGATGTACAACAGTTTTCTGCCGGACACAGGGTGGGTTTTTACCAGCGGATGAATAGCACTGCCGAATGTCTGATGAGCGTCGATAAGTGCGCCGGCGTCGCTTTGACCTTCGGTAAAATTATTTCTGAAATCCCCCATGTCATGCACCGCGCTTAACTCTTCTATCTCTGATTTAATTCCGCCGGGCAGAGTTTCCCAGGCTTTTGTTAAAGACAGCCATAAGGTGTCTCCGCCACAGTCAGGAACCTCTCTGGCGACCAGTAAGCACGCAAACGGCGGATTTTGATGGTAAGTGATATCAGTATGCCAGCCGCCTGTGTCCGGCGGATTATCCGCACCACTGCGTAGTATCATGATGTTGTCGGATGCCGGGTGACGCGGGTAGAGCGGGTTGGCTAACTGCGGCTCGCCAAACGATAACGCCAGTGACAAATGGTTCTCGGCGCTGATGTTCTGGTCTCTGAAAAAAACGACCTGGTGTTGCATCAGTGCCTCGTAGATCTTGTCTGCTGAGGTCTTGTCCGGTCGCGTGCTCAGATCGAGTCCGCTTATCTCGGCACCGATAGCGGGTGTAAGCTTGCGTACGTTCAAATTTTGATGCTCGTGGTTATGGTCACCATGAATCCCGGATGGTCATTATGCGGACACTCCCAAAGTTAACAGGTTCGACAATATTCTACAAAACGGCGTGCTGACCTTGTGAGCGGCCGGATGTTATGAACCGCCTGGCCCCCTGTGGTCTTTAAAATTGAATTTTTGCCACAAAATTCTGCCAATGGATAAAAACCTCTCGGTTCAGGACAGTATATTTTTAGTCTGCGGCTTTACGCTGTTGATTTGGTCAGTCAAGCTGGGTGAGTCGATTCTGGGGGTGAGTCTGCATCAACTTGGTGTGTACCCGCAAACGGCGGGCGGCCTTATCGGCATAATAAGCGCCCCTCTGATACATGGTTCATGGCAACATCTCATTAGCAATACACCGTCGGTTTTACTGTTGGGCGGCATGTTGATTTATGGCTACCCGAAATCACGCTGGTGGGTTCTTGCTATAGTCTGGTTGTTATCCGGGGTGGGGGTATGGTTGTTTGCACGTTCCAGTTACCATATCGGTGCCAGTGGTCTTACGCACGGTGTCTTTTTCTATCTGTTTGTAGCGGGCATATTGCGACGCGATAAACGCTCGATAGCGCTACTTATGGTCGCCTTTTTTATGTATGGAACCATGTTGTGGACGATCTTCCCCTACGAGGCTGGTATCTCGTTTGAGTCGCACTTGTTTGGTGGTCTCAGTGGCGCCTGTTGTGCCTTATTGTTTCGCAACTGGGATCCCAGGCCGGAGAGGAAAACGTATGCGTGGGAAGGAGCAGATACAGAAGACCTCCTCGAAGAAGAAGACTCAATTATTGGCGATGAATGGAAAACAGTGCACCATAAGCCAGAGCC
>CAKZVB010000240.1 GCA_937922015.1 uncultured Granulosicoccaceae bacterium | reverse complement strand
GTGTAGACGGGGTTCAGATGGCTTAGCGGGTCCTGAAAGATCATGGCTATCTTTTTGCCATTGATGTTCCTGCGTTCAAGCGAAGACATCTGCAACAGGTCTGTGCCGTTAAATAGTATTTTTCCCGAGGTTATTTTACCTGGTGGCACATCGATAAGATCCATGACTGCGGCCGCAGATACCGATTTACCGGATCCGCTTTCACCAAGGATAGCCAGCACTTCGCCCTGATCGAGATGCCAGCTGACTTCCTGCACGGCTTTTACCTGTCCACCGGCGGTATGAAATTCGACAGACAACTGTTGCACCTCAAGCAGATGATCAGACATTCTCATCACTTATCTCAAGGCGCCAGCGTTGCTGCGGGTCCAATGCTACGCGCATCCAGTTCGACAGCAGGTTTAACGATAACGTGGTTAGAATGATCGCCAGTCCGGGCCAGAAAGATAACCACCATGCAGAAGTTAAGTAGGGCCGCCCCTGTGCCACCATCAGACCCCAGGTGATTTCAGGGGGTTGTATACCGATACCCAGAAAAGACAGTGAGCTCTCTGCCAGCATCACGAAGGCAAAGTCCAGTGTGGCGATGGTTATCAGTGTGGGAAATACCAGTGGCAGGATATGTCGAAATACAATTCTGGGTGTGGATGCCCCCATAACCTGCGCCGCCTGTACAAACATGCGCTCACGAATCTCCAGGACTTCCGCACGCGCTGTACGCAAGTAAACCGGGATACGGGTTATGGCCAGCACGATGATCAGATTTCCCACTGACGCAGGCAGCATATACAGAACAATAACGGCCAGCAACAACGATGGAAAAGACATGATGACATCTGCCAGTCGCATAATAATCTGGCTGACGAGTTTAGAGGTGTAACCGGCAATTAGTCCCAGTATGCTGCCGATAAGCAGTGAACAGAAAACCGCACCGGCTGCAACCATTATTGTATTGCTTGCAGCAACGATTATACGTGCCAGCAATGGCCGCCCCAGAGCATCGCCACCAAGCCAGAGTGTCCAGTCCTTTGAGAAATCGAAAGGAGGGGAATTTCGACCGCGAAGGTTTTGTTTGGTGGCTACATCTTCAAGCATCATGGGGCCGAACAAGGCGCAGCAGATAATGATCAGTAAAAACAGCACAGCGGCGGTTGCTACTTTGTCGCGCCATAACAGTTGCAACACCTGCACAAACGCAGACGGCGAATCAGCCACCAGCAGGGTGTTGTTGTTATTGGAAGGATGCACCATTAATACCGGATACGCGGGTCAAGCACGGCATATAGAATATCGATAATCAGATTCATTACGAATATTGCGAAAGCGGTAACCATTATCGCGGCCAGCACTACCGCGAAGTCGCGTTGTAAAATGGCGTCGATCATCACTTTGCCAACCCCCGGGAATCCAAAAATGGTTTCTACAATGACGGCACCGTTTAGCAGACCGGCCGCCTGATCGCCAATGACGGTTATCACAGGCAACAATGCATTTCTCAGTGCATGTACAAAAATGATCGGGCGGTTGCCGACACCCTTTGCGCGTGCTGTCTTCACATAGGCTGAACTTAGCGCGGTGATCATTGATCCACGAACCACCTGTAGTATCAGTCCGAAGGGTCGAATGAATAAAACGCTGACAGGTAGTATCCAGTGCCAGGGTGTTCCGGTTCCGGAAGTGGGCACCCAGCCAAGGTTCACTGAAAAAATCACAATAGCGACAATCGCAATCCAGAAGTCCGGTGCGCTTGCAGCAATGAGTGAGCAGAAAGTAGCAATACGATCAAATAATCCACCGACCCTAAATGCAGCGAGTGAGCCGACAATAATGGCCATCACGGTGACCAGTGTCATGGTGATCAGGGCCAGTTGCAGTGTCCACTTGAAGCCGCGCAATACAGAGTCTATAGCTGGTTCAGCGCGTCTGATCGACATGCCGAAGTCCAGTCGCAGCAGATCACCCATGTAGTGGAAGAATTGAACAAGTACAGGATCGTTCAGACCGTGGATTTCACGAAATTGTTCGCGTGATTCCTGTGAGGCGTCAACCGGCAGATAAAGCGATGTTGGATCGCCCGTCAGGCGGCTGAGAAAGAAAACAATAATAACCAGCCCGACCAGCGAGATAGCACTGGCAATAGCGCGTTTTCCAAGAAAGTTTTTAATGACGTATCACGTATGCAAGGTGACAGGGGCGAAGGTCCGCCCCTGTGTTTAGAAAAGTGGTTACTTTAATCCGATCTGTGACAACTGCAGTTCACTGTTGGTGCGGATTGAAGGGATGAAGTCCAGACGTTTGTTTACACGGCTGAATCCGACCATGTGAAACAGCATAACGTCTGCCACAATTTCTTCATGCAGATATTCGAATGTTTCTGACCATTTGGCACTGCGATCATCGCCGGTCAGTGCGGTAGCCGTTGCGATCAAGTCGTTCAGTTTGGGATCGTTTATACCGGACTGCAAGCCTTCGGTTGCGTACTTGAAGTACATGGAAAAAACCGGATCACCGTTGGCGTTGTCGTGTTGTGCTTCGACAATTTCCGGGCCGCGATCTTCAGCAAACGGCTGTGAATAATGTTCCAGCCATTCTGCGACTTCAAGCATTTTAAGGCTCATATTAAAGCCGGCATCCTGATACATAGCCAGCAATGCTTCCATTGTTTCAAGCACGTTGCCAAAGTTATTGGTGCGTCCAATCAGGGTGATTTCCTTGTCAACTGCAACGCCATCGGCTTTGGCTTCAGCCAGTAGTGCCTTGGCTTTTTCAGGGTCGTACGCGTAAGGCTTTAATGAATTGTTGTAGCCGATAGTAGACGGAGGTGTGATGCCTGTAGCCAGCAGAGTGCCGTCTGCCAGTATGGTGCCGACGAATGCTTCACGATCCACTGCGTAGTTGAGCGCGCGTCGAACGCGTATGTCATTCAGTGGTTCAATGGCATGATCCAGCCGCAGGTAGACAGTTTCAGAGTTTGGATAAGAGTAGTCCATGGACTTATCAACAGCATCCTGTAGTGCGATGTTCGGGGCGATGTCTGCTTCACCTGCCGCTACCATTGCAGCGCGGACAGCGCTATCTGAACGAAACACATAAGTGGCCGAGTCTACGGTGGGTTTTTCTCCCCAGTAGTTAGTGTTGGATGACAACTTTATGTGTTGTCCGCGGGCATATTCATCGAATATATAGGGGCCGGTTCCTACGGGTGTGGTGACGTAGGCATCCATGGATGTCTCGGCGGGTACTACCGTAACCGTTGAAAGTAGCAGTGGTAATATCGGTTGGGCTGGATCAGCAGTGATGTCTATTGTCAGGTCGTCAACGATGTTGGTGCTCAGCTCCATACCGCCAAAAAACTTGGCACCGATTTCACAGGAGATTTTATCGCTCTTGATTCTCACCAGTGAATGAGCAACGTCTTCGGCGGTAAGTGCAGTGCCGTCTGAGAACGTCACGCCCGAGCGCAGCTTGAACTGCCAGGTGCCATTGCCCTTGTCTTCCCAGCTTTCAGCCAGGCGGGGCTTGAGGCCTTCAGTGGGGTTTAATTCAGTGATAGTTTCTGAAATGTTTTGCAACACTACACGGCCGACATTGGAACGGGATGCCTCGCAGGGGTCAACGATGTCCAGTTCTTCTGACAGAACGATGGTCACTGCGGAGTCTGCCGCCATAGCGGATGAGAAGGTAGTGACTGCAAATACGGAACTCGCGAGTAGGGTAGATAACTTCTGCATAATGTTTCCTCCATTGATGCGTTGCAGCTTGTCAGTTACGAAGGTAGGTTAGCTGCGACAACCTGTTTCCGTTGTGACATCTCATGTGCATTGAGATATGCCAAATACCGTAGGATTCAAAGTCCGGCAAGTTGGCCTTTGCTCATTGTAAATCCGTTGATCTGATAATGTGGCAAAGGTGTGTAGAAGTAATTCTACAGCTGTTTCTGTTGCGTCATTGGGTCCGCTGCTTCGGTGTCCGTTGCTTCAGGTTCCTTTTGTGCGGGGCGACTGCCGTGGCTATGTTTGTCGCGGCAGGTGTTGGCGCATAAGCCCGAATTTATCCTGACAGTCACCCTACATTATTGGTTGAATTTGTCAATAATTAAAACCAGAGTAAAAAAACAGTATGCATTATCAATTAGCTGAATGCTGTGGTTCTCGTGAAGGGGTTTGATAACATCCTGAGGCCTGTCCGGCAATGATGGTCGTAGCGTGGATGCAATATTTCGAGTTAGTTGTACCATAAGATATGCCAGAGCAGGGCATAGTTAATTGTAAAAACCAACACCGTAAGACAAGGAAAAATTGTGCAAAGTAACCAGCCACGTTCTATAAGAATTGATCAACCCGGGCAGATTTACGTGGGCAATGGTGAGGCCTCTAAAACTGGTGCCTGGGCCGCTGCCAAAGGCTACTCGCGTATTCTGGTATTGACCAGCCGCAGTAACGCCAGCCTTGTTGAGCAATTGATGTTGCCGGGCAATGTTATGGTGTTCTCAGATGTGCACCCGGAACCGGAAGACACTGTGCTTGATGCAGCCCTGTTGCAGGCCCGCCAACATCGTCCTGACCTGGTCATAGGTCTGGGTGGTGGCAGCGTAATGGACATCGCCAAGCTTGTCGTCGCGTTATGGGACAGTGAACAACAACTTGTTGATGTCGTCGGACCGGATCGTGTAGAAAAGAAATGCTCGGCACTGGCGTTGCTGCCTACGACGGCCGGTACGGGTTCGGAAGCAGGTATCCGTGCACTGGTTACAAGCTCTGCAAGTAAGCAAAAAATGGCAATCGAAAGTCCGTTAATGTCGGCTGATTTTGTCGTGCTTGATGCGTCGTTGACCTGCTCTGTGCCGGCAGACATCACTGCTGCCACCGGTATCGATGCCATGGCGCATTGTGTTGAGGCATTCACCAGTCTGCGTTCACATGACATGATTGACGGTTATGCCCGCATGGGCATTGCATTGGTTGGCCGTTACCTGGCTCGTGCGGTGAAAGAGGGTAGTGACACCGAGGCCAGGGAAGGTATGATGCTGGCTTCCTATTACGGTGGTGTGTGTCTTGGTCCGGTTAATACCGCGGCCGGGCATGCACTGGCTTATCCGTTAGGGTCGTATCTCGGTTTGCCTCACGGGTTGGCGAATGCACTTATTTTTCCACATGTGCTGGCTTATAACGCGACAGTTTGTGAGTCTAAGACAGCTGAAGTTCTCGTTGCGTTGAAGCTAAGCGGTGATGGCAGTGCACAATCAATAAGGGACTCTTGTCGAGCTTTCTGTGCTGAGCTGGGAATTGATATGGCACTGTCAGCGCATGGTGCGCAATCAGCAGATCTTGCACAGTGGGCCGTGGAAGCACACAGCATCCGTCGCCTTATGGACAACAACCCTCGCGAGATGGAAGTCGAGGATGTTCTGGCTATATACAAAGCGGCACTTTGAAGCACACCTGAGAGATGTTTTTATTAATCCGGTGGTTAGCTTTCGTGTGCCCGGGCTTTTTTCCGGTCCGAGTTAAGGCCTACAGCCATTAACAATGATGCGGCGAAGATCAGCGCGCCACCGAGCCATGTTGTCAATGGAACTGTCTCGCTAAACATCAGGTAGGCAAGCACGGCAACAATAGGCAGCCGCAGGAAATCCAGTGGCACAAGT